>NZ_JBQLZP010000292.1:0-1568 GCF_052168335.1 Roseicyclus sp.
CTCGTCACGCCGATCTTCAACAGCGCGCGGGGCAGCCTGCTTCTGCCGATGATGTTCCACTGGCTCCTGATCAACCCGTTCTGGCCGGACGCCCAGCCCTACGACACCTGGATCCTCGCGGCGATCGCGGCGGGCGTCACCTTGTGGAAGCGGGACGAGATGCTGACCCGCAGGACGGCCGTGACCGAGGTGGTCCCCGCCGCCCCGCGCGGCCGCCTCCGCCCGTCGGAGGCCTGACATGTCGGGCGCGGATAACGGGTGCGACCGCCCGACCCCCGCCGGGCGCGCGGTCGCCGGAAAGGCGGGCGGCGTCCGCCACAACACGGGAGACAGGCAATGACCTGGAGACGCATGGTGATCAGCGGGTTCGGGGGCGTCGACCGCCTCCGGCTGGAGCAGGTGGACACGCTCCCTGAGCCCGAGGGGGCCGAGGTCCGCGTCCGCGTTCTCGTGACCAGCGCGGCGTTCACGGACGTGATGATCCGCAAGGGTCTCTATCCGGACGTGAAGGACAGGCCGCCGTTTCCGCTCGGATACGACATGGTCGGC
The DNA here is from genome assembly GCF_052168335.1 of Roseicyclus sp. Classification (GTDB taxonomy): domain Bacteria; phylum Pseudomonadota; class Alphaproteobacteria; order Rhodobacterales; family Rhodobacteraceae; genus Roseibacterium. Next base: position 550 of record NZ_JBQLZP010000292.1, read on the forward strand.
GTGGTCGACGCCCTCGGACCCAAGGCCCGTGCGTTCCGTCCGGGCGACCGCGTCGCGGACCTGACGACCATCGGGGCCTATTCCGACTACATGTGCCTTCCCGAGGACCGGCTGACGCGGGTTCCGGACGGCCTGTCCGAGGTCGATGCGCTGGCCATGATCCTCTCGGCGGTCACGCCCTACCAGATGCTGCACCGCGTGGCGAAGCTGAAGGCGGGCCAGAGCCTCCTGATCCACGGGGCGGGCGGCGCCGTGGGCACTTCGATGCTGCAACTCGCGCGCGACGCGGGGATTGACACCTGCGGCACCGACATTCCCGCCAAGCACGACCTGATCCGCAGCCTCGGTGCCACGCCGATCGCGGCGGGCGCGGACGAGGACGCCATGCTGGCCGCGACCGGCGGCGGCGTGGACGCCGTCTTCGATCCGCTCGGCGGCGACAGCCTCTCGCCGTCCTTCCATGTCCTGAAGCCCGGCGGAATGCTCGTCGCCTTCGGCTTCCAGAACGAGGTGACGGGGCGCGGCGGTTCGATCCCGCTCGACTTCGTGAAGCTCAAGCTCTGGGACTGGCTGCCGAACGGGCATGCCACCGCCTTCTACTCGATCGGGGCGATGCGACGGAGGCATCCCGAGTGGTTCTGCGAGGACCTGGCGACGCTCTTCGACATGCTTTCAGCAGGTCGCATCGCGCCCGTCGTCGCCGAGGTTCTGCCGCTCGAGCAGGCACGGGCCGCGCACGAGCGCATCGAGGCCGGCGAGGTCGCGGGCAAGCTCGTGCTGCGCGTGTCCGACCCATGAAGGCCGCCGCCCGACATATGGCCGCGCTGATCCTCGGCGTTCTGGCCGCCGCGCAGGCCGTCGGGCAGACCACGCTCCTTTCCGACTTGACGATCGTCGACGTGGAGCAGGGAACACTCGCCGCTGGCCAGTCGCTCCTGATCCGGGACGGCATCATCGCCGAGATCGGCCCGGACATCGCTGCGCCGGAGGCGGAGATCATCGACGGGGCGGGGGGCTTT
>NZ_JBQLZP010000293.1:0-4332 GCF_052168335.1 Roseicyclus sp.
GTGGTTCTCCACCGGGCGATCCTGCTCGCCGTCCGGCGGGCCGACAAGGAAGGGGCCAAGGCCCGGCTCTGGGCCGTGCTCTGGAACCTTCCCTTCCTCGTCGTGGGCGGCTTCGGCTTCATCGACACGGTCGGCAACGACAGCGTGCCGGGCGTCTACGTCGCGTTCCTCTCGGCGCTGGCGCTCTGGGGCTGGATCGAGCTGGCGTTCCTCACGGGCGTCATCACCGGACCGGTGCGCCAGCCGCTGAAGGAGGGTGTCCCGGAATGGGAGCGCTTCATCCGCGCCTGGGGCACCATCGCCTACCACGAGATGCTGCTGGCCTTCACGCTGATCGCGATGATTCTCGTCAGCTACGGGGAGCCGAACCAGTTCGGCATGTGGACCTTCGCGGTCCTGTTCCTCGCGCGCATCTCGGCCAAGCTGAACCTCTATCTCGGCGTGCGGAAGATCAACGTGGAGTTCATCCCGGATCATCTCGCGCACCTGCCCAGCCACTTCCGCATCGCGCGGATGAACTGGCTCTTCCCGATCTCGATCACCGGCCTCAGCGTCGCCGCCGCCTACTGGCTCGGCCACGTCTTCGCGGCGACGGGACCGGCGGAGGCCGTCGGCTACGCACTCCTGGGCGCGCTCACCGCGCTCGCACTGCTCGAGCACTGGTTCATGGTGCTCCCACTGCCGGACGAAAGACTGTGGCGCTGGATGCTGCCCGAACGTCCAACGCCAACCCAAGCGACATTGCCAAGCGAGGAAGCCCGATGAACTTCGACAAGCTGTTCCAGTCCCAGCTCGACCAACTCAAGAAGGAGGGCAACTACCGCATCTTCGCCGAGCTCCAGCGCAAGTGCGGCGCCTTCCCGCGGGTGCGCAACCACTCCGACGGGCAGGACGAGGTCACCGTCTGGTGCTCCAACGACTACCTCGGGATGGGCCAGCACCCCAAGGTCATCGAGGCGATGGTCGACACCGTGCGGGAATGCGGCACCGGCGCCGGCGGCACGCGCAACATCTCGGGCAACGCCTGGCACCACAAGCAGCTCGAGGCCGAGCTGGCCGACCTCCACGGCAAGGAATCCGCTCTGCTCTTCACGTCGGGCTACGTGTCGAACTGGGCCTCGCTGTCGACGCTGGGCTCGCGGCTGCCGAACGCGGTGATCCTGTCGGACGCGCTGAACCACGCCTCGATGATCGAGGGCATCCGCCACGCCAAATGCGACCGCGTGATCTGGAAGCACAACGACCCCGAGGACCTCGACCGCAAGCTCGCCGCCCTTCCGGCGAACGCGACGAAGATCGTGGCCTTCGAGAGCGTCTACTCGATGGACGGTGACATCGCCCCCATCGCCGAGATCCTCGACGTCTGCGAGAAGCACGATGCGATGTCCTACATCGACGAGGTGCACGCGGTCGGCATGTACGGCCCGCGCGGCGGCGGCGTGGCCGAGCGCGAGGGCCTGATGGACCGCATCACCCTGATCGAGGGGACGCTCGGCAAGGCCTTCGGTTGCGTCGGCGGCTACATCACCGGCTCGCACGCGCTGGTGGACTTCATCCGCAGCTTCGCCTCCGGCTTCATCTTCACCACGGCGCTGCCCCCTGCGGTCGCGGCGGCCGCCACGGCCTCGATCCGGCACCTCAAGGAGTCGTCCTTCGAGCGCGACATGCAGAAGCGGCAGGTCGCAAGGCTCCGCGCGCGGCTCGACGCCGAGGGCATCCCGCACGAGCGCAACCCCTCGCACATCATCCCCGTCATGGTGAAGGACCCGGTCAAGTGCCGGATGCTCTCGGACATCCTGATGGACCAGTTCGGCATCTACGTGCAGCCGATCAACTATCCCACCGTGCCCAAGGGAACCGAGCGGCTGCGCTTCACCCCCGGGCCGCTGCACACCGACGAGGACATCGAGTACCTCGTGATGGCGCTCAGGACGCTCTGGAAGCAGTGCGCCATCGCCCACGCGGTTGCCTGACGGGCCAACTTGCGCTCACGGCTGAAAAAAAGGGGTGGACCGCACCCTTGCCGCGCTATTTAAAGTCGCCCGTGAGAGACTCAGAAGGGAGACTACCCATGAAGAGCAAGATTGTTCTCGCCGCTGCGGCAACGCTCCTGTCCGGTTCCATCGCCTATGCCCAGGACGTGGAAACCACCGGCGACGCTGCCGCCGGCGAAGCGGTGTTCCGCCAGTGCGCGGCCTGCCACAACGTCGTGAACGAGGCCGGCGACGTGCTCGCCGGCCGTCCGAACATGCGCACCGGCCCGAACCTCTATGGCCAGATGGGCGCCGTTTTCGGTGAAGGCGACTTCCGCTACTCGCCCGGTCTTCAGGCGCTGAACGCGGCCGGCGTCGTGATCGACGAGGCGAACTTCGTCGCCTACATCCAGGATCCGACCGGCTTCATCCAGGAGCAGACGGGCGAGAACGTGCGCGGCGCGATGGCGGCACAGCGCCTGCGCTCGGAGGAGGACGGCGCGAACCTCTTCGCCTACCTCCTGTCGCTGCAGACCCAGTGATCTTCGAGGCATGACGGACATGGGGCGGGCGCGCGGCGTCCGCCCCTTTTCGTTTGCGCTACTCCTCTGCGGCGGCCCGCGTCGCACCCAGGGCGTCGAGGATCGCCTCCGCCACGCGGTCGGGCGCCTCCTCCTGCGCGATGTGACCGACATCCGGCAGCGCGAGAAGCCTGGCATCCGGCATGGCCGCTGCCGCACGCTCGGCCACCGCGATCGGCACCGCCTGGTCGCGCGCACCGTGGAGGAACAGCGTCGGCACCCGGATCTGCGGCAGGGCGGCGTTCAACTCCTTCAGCGACCACTGCGCCATCATGGCGAGCGTCCCCTCCACGTGATCGCGCCGCGCGATCAGCCGCGTGTAGAGACCGAGCGCCGCATCGTCGAGGTCGGTCCCCGTGGCACCGATGATGTTGCGCACCTGCGCGACCGAGCTTCCGCGGCTGAGGAAGAAGCCGGTCAGCGGGTTCATGGCGAGCGCGCGCGCCATCATGGGGAAGAGCACGCCGGCCGGCCCGCGGAAATCCTCGAGCGCGCCGTTCACCACGACGATCCGGTCGAGGTCGAGCAGGCCCTGCCGCGCCATCTCGAGCGCGATGGCGCCACCGGCCGAATGTCCGACGACGATTCGCGGCGCGGCGCCCATCTCGTCCATCAGCCGCGCCACGTCGCGCGCCACCTGCGGCAGTGTCGTCCGGCCCTTCGGGCTGCGGGTATAGCCATGCCCCGGCAGGTCCGGCGCGATCAGGCGGAATCGATCCTCGAGCCGGGACATGAGCCGGTGCCAGCTATGCGCCGAAGCGCCCGCGCCGTGGAGGAGGAGCATGTCCGGTCCCTGTCCCGTCACCTGCACGTGCCAGCGGTGCGGTGCGGCGGCGACGGAGCGGCTCGCCGCCCTGAGCGGCCAGTCCTCGGGGGGGAGGCCGGGGGTCATGCCTGCTCCAGCACGGTTCCGACGGCGCGGGACACGGCCCGCGCATCGGCACGCGGCAGCGGCAGGTAGGGCAGACGCATCTCGCGCGCGAGCCCGTCGAGCGACGCGGTGGGCCGGAGCCCCGTGTCGATCACGAGGCCCGTGAGCCCCCGCGCCCGGATCGCGCGTGCCATGGCGGTCGCGTCCTCGGCCGCCTGCGCACGGTTCGCCGTGCCGCTGAGGTCCACGTTCGCGCGCCCGTCGGTCAGGAGCGCGATGGAGGGCGTCATGCCCTTGCCCCGCGCGAAGGCCGCAAGCTCCAGCGCGGCGCGGAGCCCGGCGGCCAGCGGCGTACCGCCCCCGCCCGGAAGCTGGCCGAGCCGCCGCTTCGTCTGCACGAGCGATCGCGTGGGCGGCAGGAGCACGTCTGCCCCCTCGCCCCGGAAGGCCACCAGCGCGACGTGGTCGCGCCGCGCATAGGCTTCGCCCAGGAGGAGCTCGATCGCGCCCTTCGCCTCGGCGAGGCGGGCGAGCGCGGCCGAGCCCGAGGCATCCACGACGAAGATGATGGCGCGGTCCGAGCGTTCCTCGAACTGCCGGATGCGGATGTCGGAGGGGCGGACGTGGAGCCGGTCGTGCCGGCCGGTCGCCTTGCGGCGGAGCGGTTGCCAGGGCGCGGCGGCGCGCAGCGTCGCCACGAGGTCCACGCGCGCATCCCCGCCGATCCGGCCCGCGCGGGAGGGCAGGGGCCGTCCCCGGCGTCCACCCTTCCTGGTCGCGCCCGATCCGGCCGCGGCGGCGGCGTTGCGCGCGGCGCGCCCGGCCTCCATCCGTGCCAGCAGGTCGGGCGGCAGGAGCGCGCGCGCCGCCCACGCCTGCCGAGATCATGCTCGAGGCCGCGCGCGCG
>NZ_JBQLZP010000294.1:0-6132 GCF_052168335.1 Roseicyclus sp.
CTCGACCGGTGCCCCGGCGGGGAGATCAAGGTCTTCGTCGACACCGCCCCGGTGATGGAAAAGCCGCTCGCCGCCGCCGCCGGGCTCGGCTGGCAGGGCAAGCACACGAACCTCCTCGGCCGCGACCTCGGCAACTGGATCTTCCTCGGCGCGATCTTCACCACGGTCGAGCTGTCGCCCGACACGCCCGGCGAGGACCATTGCGGAAGCTGCCGCGCCTGCCTCGACATCTGCCCGACCAAGGCCTTTCCCGCGCCCTACCAGCTCGACGCGCGGCGCTGCATCTCCTACCTGACGATCGAGCATCGCGGGCCGGTCGATCCTGCGCTGCGCCCCGGCCTCGGCAACCGGATCTACGGCTGCGACGACTGCCTCGCCGTCTGCCCCTGGAACAAGTTCGCCGTCGCGGCCACCGAGACCCGCTATGCGGCGCGGGAGGATCTCGTGGCGCCGGACCTGGCCGAACTTGCCGCGCTCGACGACGCGGGCTTCCGCGCGCGGTTCTCGGGCAGTCCCATCAAGCGGATCGGGCGTGACCGCTTCGTGCGCAACGTGCTCTATGCGATCGGGAATTCGGGCGCGCGCCACCTCCGCGCCGTGGCGGAGGCGCTGGCCGACGACCCGGACGAGGGCGTGGCGGACGCGGCGCGTTGGGCAATGGAGAGGCTGCGATGAGACTCGTGATCTTCGGCATGGGCTACACGGCGCGGACGCTGGTGGCGGAATGGCCCGCCGACTGGCCCCGCGACTTCGTCGTCACGACGCGGAGCCGCGAGAAAGCCGAGGCGCTCGCTCGTGAAGGGCTGACGGCTCGAGTCTTTCCCGGCGACGATCTCGCGGCGGACCTCGAAACGGCCACCCACGTCCTCGCCACGGCCGGCCCCGGGCCCGACGGCGACCCCGTCCTCGCGGAGCTTCGCGAGGCGCTGGCCGAAGCGGCGTCACATCTCGACTGGGTCGGCTACCTCTCCACCACGGGCGTCTACGGCGATCACGAGGGCGGCTGGGTCGACGAGGAGACGCCGCTTACCCCCTCGACCGAGCGCGGCCGCGCCCGCGTCGCCGCCGAGGAGGCGTGGCGCAGGCTCCACCGCGACCACGGGCTGCCCGTCCATATCTTCCGGCTCGCGGGCATCTACGGACCGGGGCGCGGACCCTTCGAGAAGGTCCGCAACGGCACCGCCCGCCGGATCGTGAAGCCCGGCCAGGTCTTCAGCCGCTGCCACGTCGAGGACATCGCCCAGGTTCTCATCGCCTCGATGCGGCACCCGAACCCCGGCGCCGCCTACAACGTCTGCGACGACGACCCCGCCCCGCCCGAGGATGTGATCGCGCACGCGGCCGAACGCCTCGGCCTGCCGCCGCCGCCCGAGATCCCCTTCGAGGAGGCGGAGCTCGGCCCCATGGCGCGCAGCTTCTACGCCGAGAGCAAGCGCGTGCGGAACGACCGGATCAAGACCGAACTCGGCGTGCGCCTGCGCTACCCGGACTACCGCGCCGGACTCGCTGCGCTGCTTTCCGCGGAGGCGGAAGATTGACGCTGCCACGACCGCCGAAAACGGTGTATGTCTCCGGCAAGAAACAAGAACCCCGTCGAGGCTGCAGGTCATGAGAGCAACGGTTCTGAGCGCGCTTGCGGCGCTGGCGCTTCTGGCGGGCTGCGCCGCGCCGAAGTTCATCGAGTATGACGGCCCCGAGGTCACGCGGGTCGAGGTCTTCAAGGCGAGCCGGACGATGATTCTCTGGCACCACGACGAGGTGCTCGAGACCTACGAGATCGAGCTCGGCTTCGCGCCCGAAGGACAGAAATTCGAGGAAGGCGACGGGCGCACGCCCGAGGGCGAGTTCTTCATCGACCGGCGCAACCCGAACAGCGAGTTCTACCTCTCGCTCGGCATCGACTATCCGCAGGCGCACCACATCGAGGCGGCCCGCGAGGCGGGGCTCGACCCCGGCGGCGACATCTTCATCCACGGAACGCCGCGCGAGTTCCGCAGGACGGACGACTGGACCGCGGGCTGCATCGCCGTCACCGACCGCGAGATGCGTCAGATCTACGCGATGGTGCGGGACGGCACGCCGATCACGATCCATCCCTGATCCGCGGCGTTGGCGGGCCGCGCGGCACTGTTGAGCGATCCCCTACAGGTTGTTGCATCCGCGTCCGCGTGCATCACCTTCCGGCTGTGAGATACTCTCGCCGGAGCCCCGTTCTCGCGCCTTTTCTGCTTGACGCGATCCTCGCGAATCGCCTTGTTTTCATGGCGTTGTGCGGCGTTCCTGAAAGCGGCGGGTCCGTCCTTGCCGCAGTGCGGCACAGGCCCGCTGCGGAGTGTTGCCAAATTGACGACACGGCCCCTTTCCGCGGGCGCCGGAAATTGCGCCGGCATTGCAATCCCCGGGTATTGCTGCTTAAAGAGTCTCACGAGGTACAGTCTTGGGTGCCCTAAACCTGTGCATGACGCACAAAACGGGGCGTATCTTGGAGGATATTATGAAGAAACTCGCTCTTGCTGCCGCTCTGTCGGTCGTGGCCACCGGCGCGTTCGCCGGCGGCATGGTTCAGCCGGTCGTCGAGCCCGTCGTGATCGTGGAAGACACGTCGAGCACGGCTGGCGGGATCCTGGTGCCGGTTCTGGCCCTGATCCTGATCGCCGCAGCGATCCACCACAACTGATCTTCGGATCGGACGTAACAGGAAAGGCGGTCCGCTTGCCGGGCCGCCTTTTCCTTTTGTGCCGAAGCGCTCGTCCGCGTCGGCCGGCTCAGGAGGTGAGGCCCGCCTCGGCGGCGATCTCCGCCCGCGACTTGCGTGCGCGCTCGGTCGCGGACTTGAGCTGACCGCAGGCGGCCATGATGTCCTCGCCCCGCGGCGTGCGGATCGGGCTTGCATACCCCGCCTTGTAGACGATGTCGGCGAAGCGCTCGATCCGCGACCAGTCGGACCGCTCGTAAGGCGCGCCCGGCCATTCGTTGAACGGGATCAGGTTGATCTTCGCCGGGATGCCCGCGATCAGCTTCACCAGCCACTTCGCGTCCTCGTCGCTGTCGTTCACGCCCTTCAGCATCACGTATTCGAAGGTGATCCGCTCGGAGTTCGAGGCCTTCGGATAGGCGCGGAGCGCATCGAGAAGCTCGGCGATCGGCCAGCGCTTGTTGATCGGCACCAGGCGGTCGCGCACCTCGTCGGTGGTGGCGTGGAAGGACACGGCCAGCATGCAGCCGATCTCCTCGGCGCAGCGCGCGATCTCGGGCACGACGCCGCTGGTGGACAGCGTGATCCGCCGGCGCGAGATGGCGATCCCCTCGCCGTCCATCGCGATCTTCATGGCGTCGCGCACGTTCTCGAAATTGTAGAGCGGCTCGCCCATCCCCATCAGCACGATGTTGGAGATGAGGCGCGGACGCTCGCCCGAGCCTTCGCCGGGCTTCACCCACTCGCCGAGGTCGTCGCGGGCCACCATGACCTGCCCCACGATCTCGCCCGCCGTGAGGTTGCGCACCAGCTTCTGCGTGCCGGTATGGCAGAACGAGCAGGTGAGAGTGCAGCCCACCTGGCTCGAGATGCAGAGCGTGCCGCGATCCTCCTCGGGGATGTAGACGACCTCGACCTCGTGGCCGCCCGCGATCCGCATGAGATACTTGCGCGTTCCGTCGAGGGAGACCTGCCTGGTCACGACCTCCGGCACACGGATCTCGAACGCGGCTTCGAGGTCCGCCCGGTAGGACTTGGCGAGGTTGGTCATCGACGCGAAGTCGCGCACGCCCTTCTGGTAGATCCACTGCCAGATCTGGTCGACGCGCATCTTAGCCTGCTTCTCGGGCGTTCCCGCCGCGATCAGCGCGGCGCGCAGCCCGTCGCGCGTGAGGCCGACGAGGTTCACGCGGCCGCCCTCGGGCGCCTTGCGCGGGATGGTGAGCACGTCCTGCGTGATCGGGGCGGTGGCGGTCATGTGAGCGAACCCTGATGCTTCCGTCCCCGGAGGGACCGGGGACAGATAAGGCCTCGCGCCCCCGATGGCAAACCCCTCAGTTCGCGCAGCGCGTCTCGGCGTCCTCGACCGCGGCGGTGAAGCCCATGAGCGAGAAGGTGTCCCGCGTCGTGGTGCCCCGCGCCGAGACGCCGGTGACGACGGCATCGGCGCCGCGCTTCATGGCGGCGATCAGGCGCGCATCCTCCTCGGGCGAGGCGGACCAGGCGAAGCCGGTGCGGCCGCCGTCGACGTCGCGGTTCTCGGTGTAGAACTCGAACGTGTCGCTGCCGATCTCGACGGTGACGACGTGCCCGTCCGGGTAGGGATAGCCGCCGGTGAACGAGACCTCGCCCATCCGCTCCTGTCCCGGCCAGAAGCTCACGAACATCAGGATGTCGCCTCGGTTCACCTGGACCTCCGAGCCGTCACGGGTGTTGACGGTCGTGGTCGGCTGCGAGACGACCCAGCACTGCCGCGGGTCCTCCTCGACGAACACGCTCCAGTCGGTCTCCGCGCTGACGCGGTTGGTGCTTTCCTCCTGCGCCTGGAGCGATCCGCCGAACGCGATCAGGCTCGCGGCAGCAAGGGCGCCGGTCAAGAAAGTCTTCTTCAACACGTGAGCCTCCAGCCTTCTCTGCCTCTGGTGCCCGGCGCGCTTATGGTTCAGGACTGGAACGCGCTGGGAAATATCGTCGGGACAATAGGGGATCACGCCCCGCTGCGAAAGTCCCGATGGCGGAAAACCGCCGGACACAAACGCGCGAGGAGGAGTGCATGGACATGGCGAAGGACGCGGCGCGGCTCGTGGGGGTCGCGCGGGGCGACATCGTGGAAAGCGCGCATCGCGGCCACGTCGCGATCTGGCACCGCGACGAAGGCCTCGTGGCGAGCTGGGGCGACCCGGCCAGGCGCATCCTGCCCCGCAGCGCGATCAAGATGATCCAGGCGCTGCCGCTGGTCGAAAGCGGCGCCGCCGACGCCGCGGGCCTGACGCCGGCGCAGCTCGCGCTCGCCTGCGCCTCGCACCAGGGCGCGGCGCTTCATACCGGCATGGTCGAGGCGTGGCTCGACTCGATCGGCCGGGCGGAGGGGGACCTCCGCTGCGGCGCGCACTGGCCCTATGACGAGGCGGCGGAACACGCCCTGATCCGCGCGGGGGGCAAGCCCGGCCAGCGCCACAACAACTGCTCCGGCAAGCACACGGGCTTTCTGACCCTGTCGCGGCACCTCGGCGCGGGCCCGGAGTATCTCGAGATCGACCATCCCGTGCAGCGCGCGGTGCGCGACGCGCTGGCCGAGGTCAGCGGCGAGGCGATCGAAGACTACGCGATCGACGGCTGCTCGGCCCCGAATTTCGCGCTGTCGCTGTCGGGCTTCGCCCGCGCGCTCGCGGAATTCGCCTGCGCCAAGGACGTGGGCGGCGTGCGCGGGGCCGCGATGGGACGGCTCGTGCAGGCGATGGCGGCGCACCCCGACTGCGTCGCGGGCGAGGGACGGGCCTGCACGCGCCTGATGCGCGCGATGGGGGGCCGCGCCGCGATCAAGACCGGCGCGGAGGGCGTCTTCGCCGCGATCATCCCCGAGCGGCGTCTGGGCATCGCGGTCAAGATCGAGGACGGCGCCACGCGCGCCTCGGAGGCAGTGATCACGCGGCTCCTGATCGGGGCGGGCGTGCTCGACGCCGAGCACCCCGAGGCCGTCGCCTTCTCGCACGGCCCGGTCCGGAACTGGCGCGGCATCGAGACCGGACATGTCGAGGTCGCCGGGGACATTCGCGACTGGCGCGCCTGAGAGGTCAGGGAACCGGGTTCCGTCCTTCCGGCGCGAAGGCGGCGATGCAGGCGTGAAGGCGCGCCTTCCGCAGCGGCTTGGGCAGGTAGTCGTCCATGCCGGCGGCGAGGAAACGCTCCCTGTCGCCGTCGATCGCGTGCGCGGTCATCGCCACGATCGGCACGCGGGGCGCACCTTCCCCGGCCTCGTGCGCGCGGATGGCCTGCGTCGCGGCGATCCCGTCCATGCCCGGCATGGCGATGTCGGTCAGGATCATGTCGGGCCGCGCCTCGTGGTAGGCCTGCACGAGCTCGGCGCCGTCCTCGACAAGCCTCAGGTCGATGTCGAGCGACTTGAGCATCGCGCAGAAGACGAGACGGTTCGTGGC
>NZ_JBQLZP010000295.1:0-8568 GCF_052168335.1 Roseicyclus sp.
CTCTGAACCACCGGCCTGGCCGGGAAAGCAACGGGAACACGCAAGATGACGCCCGAGACCCTGAGACAGCTGAGGAAACGGCTCGCGGACTGCGAGCTGATCCTCTACGCCGACGTCGTCTCGGGCACCGTGCTCGCCACGGATTCGCGCCTCGTCTACCCGCAGGAGAACCTCGACGCGATCTGCGCCTGCGCGCGGACCTTCCTGTCGGCGCCGCGGCTCGCCTCGCATGACCTGACCGGCGAGGCCGTGTTCCAGACACCGACCGCGACGCGCATCTTCCTGCGCGCCTATCGCGATCCGAACGAGGCGCTGGCCTGCATCTGCGGGCCGCGCACCGACCTCGGCCATGTGCTCGTGACGCTGCGCGGCGCGCTCGCCGAGGCGGCGCCGGACTTCGGGCGCAACGTCGTCTCCTTCCGCGAGGCCGTCTCGAAATGACCGACCGCAACGCCGTCCGCGACATCCTCTACCGCGCCGGGGCGGAGGGCGCCTCGATCACCGCCGCGCGGGCCTACGCCTCGCCGGTGCAGGGCGCGGCCGTGATGATCCGGCAGTTCGAGGACAGCGTCCTGCCGCGCCGCTTCGAGATGGATTTCGACAGCGGCGCGCGGCTGGTCATCGAGGTGGCCGAGCGGCAGGTCCTGCACCTGTGCGACGTGCGGATGCCCGGCGGGCGGGCCGCCGCGCTCCAGCCCGGGACGCTCGGGCCCGATCACGCGCGGGCGCTGGGCGACCTCCTGAACGATGTCTGCCGGGGCTCGGGGACAGTGCGGATATCGGCCGGTGCGGCGAGTGCGTTCGATCCTGCCGCGGGCGGCGTCTCGCTCGAGGCGCTGCGCGAGGTCTCGGGCCTGCCCGCGCCGCTCGAGCCGCAGCCGGGCACGACGACCTGGATCGAGGGCATCCTCGAGAAGGCGAAGATCGAGGTCCGGTCCGCCGTGCTGATCGACGTGGACGAGGCGCACGTCATCTCGGGCTCGAAGGACGAGGCCGAGGCGCTGGCCGACTGGGCCGTCGAGATGCTCGACGTCTTCCTCGCCGAGGACTTCCCGCTGGCGCCCGAGCTCGAGACCAAGGGCGCCGTGACCTTCGCGCCGCAGCAGAACGGCGCGCATATCCTGCTCGCGGGGCTGAGGGGGCAGTTCCTGCTCGCGCTGGTCTCGGGGCCCGACATGGCCGGGACGCTCGCCGCCTGGCGCCGCGCCTCCGAGCGCGAGATCGACGGGTTCCTCGCCGCGGGCTGAGGCTCAGGCCCCGGCCGCGCTCCGCACGATGCCGCTCAGCTCGCGCAGGCGGTCGGCGAGCGGCGTCGAGCGGCGCCAGATCATGCCGATGGTCCGCCGCGGCCCCGGCGCGGCGAAGCGCGCGATCGAGACGTCGGCCGAGCGCGTCTCGACGCCCACCGCCATCTCCGGGATCAGCGTCACGCCGAGGCCCGCGCCGACCATCTGCACCAGCGTCGACAGCGACGAGCCGTCCATCATCTCGCGCGGGGCCGAGGCCGTCATGTTGCAGAACGACAGCGCCTGGTCGCGGAAGCAGTGCCCCTCCTCCAGCAGGAGCAGCCGCATCTCGCGCAGCCGCTCGGGCGAGGGGACGGGCTTGCCCGCGTCCGCGCCGGGGCGCACCAGCACGAAGTCCTCGGTGAAGAGCGGCACCTCCTCGAAGGCGGGTTCCGAAAGGGGCAGGGCGACGATCGCGGTATCGAGCCCGCCCTCGGCCAGTTCGGACAGAAGGCGCGGCGTCACCGTCTCGCGGAGCTGGAGGTCGATGCCGGGGTGGTGCGCGGTCAGCTCGCCCACGATCCGGGGCAGGAGGTAGGGCGCGACCGTCGGGATCACGCCGATCCGCACCCGCCCCGAAAGCCGGTCGCGCACCGCGCGCGCCATGTCCTCGACCTCGCCCACGCGGCGCAGGATCTCGCGCACGCGCGCCAGCACCTCCTCGCCGAAGCCGGTCAGCGTCACGGTGCGCGGCCCCCGCTCGAAGAGCGCGGTGCCGAGCTCGCGCTCCATCTCGCGGATCTGCATGGAGAGTGCGGGCTGCGATATGGCGCAGGCATCGGCCGCCCGGCCGAAGTGCCCCTGGCGCGCCAGCGCATCGAAATAGCGCATCTGCTTGAGGGTGACGTTCAACATAAGGCGAAGTTATCATGACAATCAGGATATTCAACTTTTTCTGATTGCCCGCGAGTGGTAGGCATCAACCCGGGAGACAGGGATTCGTTCCGCGCATTCCGCGGGCCGCCCCAGCGAGCCAGTTCAAGACCAGCGATGATCGGAGAGACGAGATGATGGACGGCGACGACAGACCGAGCGGCGGCAAGTGCCCCGTGATGCACGGCGCGATCACCGAGACCGGCAGCACCGTGACCCAGTGGTGGCCGAAGACGCTGAACCTCGACATCCTCCACCAGCACGACACAAAGGTGAACCCGCTCCAGGGCTTCGACTACCGCGAGGCGGTGAAGGAGCTCGACTTCGAGGCGGTGAAGGCCGACGTGAAGGCGCTCATGACCGAGAGCCAGGACTGGTGGCCGGCCGACTACGGCCATTACGGCGGCCTGATGATCCGCCTTGCCTGGCACTCGGCGGGCTCCTACCGCCTGGCCGACGGCCGCGGCGGCGGCGGGCACGGCAACATCCGCTTCGCGCCGCTGAACTCCTGGCCGGACAACGGCAACCTCGACAAGGCGCGCCGTCTCCTGTGGCCGGTGAAGAAGAAGTACGGCAACAAGCTGAGCTGGGCCGACCTCATCCTGCTCGCGGGCAACATGGCCTATGAATCGATGGGCCTGAAGACCTACGGCTTCTCCTTCGGGCGCGAGGACATCTGGCACCCCGAGAAGGACGTCTACTGGGGCGCCGAGAAGGAGTGGCTCGCGCCCTCCGAGAACCGCTACGAGGATCTCGACAACCCGGCGACGCTGGAGAACCCGCTGGCGGCGGTCCACATGGGCCTGATCTACGTGAACCCCGAGGGCGTGAACGGCCAGCCCGACCCGATCCGCACGGCGGCGCAGGTGCGCGAGACCTTCGCGCGCATGGCCATGAACGACGAGGAGACCGCGGCGCTGACGGCGGGCGGCCACACCGTCGGCAAGGCGCACGGCAACGGCGACGCGACCGCGCTCGGGCCCGAGCCCGAGGCGGGCGAACTCGAGAACCAGGGCTTCGGCTGGCTCAACCCGCACATGCACGGCGATGCCTCGAAGGCGGTCACGTCGGGCCTCGAGGGTGCCTGGACGACCAACCCGACGCAGTGGGACATGGGCTATTTCGACCTGCTCTTCGGCTACGAGTGGGAGCTGACGAAGTCGCCCGCGGGCGCCAACCAGTGGCGGCCGATCGACATCCGCGAGGAGGACATGCCGGTCGATCCGGTCGATCCCTCCAAGCGCGTCATGCCGATGATGACCGACGCCGACATGGCGATGAAGATGGACCCGACCTACAACGCGATCTGCCAGAAGTTCATGGCCGATCCGGACTACTTCGCGGACACCTTCGCACGCGCCTGGTTCAAGCTCACCCACCGCGACCTCGGCCCCCGGACCCGCTACATCGGGCCGGACGCGCCGCGTGAGGACCTGATCTGGCAGGACCCGATCCCGGCGGGTTCGACCTCCTACGACGCGGCGGCGGTGAAGTCGGCGATCGCGGCCTCGGGCCTCTCGGTCGCGGAGATGGTGGCGACCGCCTGGGACGCGGCGCGCACCTACCGGCAGTCCGACCTCCGCGGCGGCGCCAACGGCGCGCGCATCCGCCTCCTGCCGCAGCGGGAGTGGGAGGGCAACGAGCCCGAGCGCCTGGCCAAGGTGCTGGCGGTCCTCGAGCCCATCGCGGAGAAGCACGGCGCGTCCGTGGCCGACGTGATCGTGCTCGCGGGCAACCTGGGCGTCGAGCAGGCGGCGAAGGCCGCGGGCTTCGACGTGGAGGTGCCCTTCACGCCGGGCCGCGGGGACGCGACGCAGGAGCAGACGGATGCCGAGAGCTTCTCGGTGCTCGAGCCTCTGGCCGACGGGTTCCGCAACTGGATGAAGAAGGACTACGCCGTGGCGGCGGAGGAGCTGATGCTCGACCGGGCGCAGCTCCTCGGCCTCACCGCGCCCGAGATGACCGTCCTTCTGGGCGGGATGCGGGCGATGGGCGCCAACTACGGCGGGGCGGCGCACGGCGTCTTCACCGACCGTCCCGGCGCGCTGACCACGGACTTCTTCGTGAACCTCACGGACATGTCCTATCGCTGGGTGCCGGTGGCCTCGAACCTCTACGAGATCCAGGACCGCAAGTCGGGCGCCACGAAGTGGACCGCGACGCGCGCGGACCTCGTCTTCGGCTCGAACTCGATCCTGCGCGCCTATGCCGAGGTCTACGCCCAGGACGACGCGCCGGAGAAGTTCGTGACGGACTTCGTGGCGGCCTGGACGAAGGTCATGGAGAACGACCTCTTCTGAGCGTCTCCGAACAGGACGCCGGGGCGGAAACGTCCCGGCGTGGAAACGCGATGGGGCCGGCCCGGGGGGAAACCTCCGGGCCGTTTCCGGTCCGGGCGTTGCATGCCGCTCCTCACGCCGAAGTGTCCGCCGCCCCGATCGGAAGCGTCGCCCGGCGCCCCCATCTGGGGTAGACTGGCCGCAACCAAGGGAGGTGCCCCATGAACCGCCGAGCCTTTCTCGCGGCGACCGCCAGCCTCGGCGCGGCGGCCGTCCTGACGTCCCGCCTCGATGCGGGCGCGGTGGCCGAAGGCCCGTTCGAGGTCAGCCGCACCGAGGCCGAATGGCGCGCGATGCTGACCGACCTGCAGTATGCCGTCATGCGCGAGGGCGCGACCGAACGCGCTTTCACCAGCCCGCTCAACGACGAGCACCGGCGCGGCATGTTCCACTGCCGGGGCTGCGACCTCGCGCTCTATTCCTCCGAGACGAAATACGACAGCGGCACCGGCTGGCCGAGCTTCTGGGAGGCCATGCCGGACGCCATCGGCACGATGGAGGACCGCTCGCTCTTCTTCCAGGTGCGGACCGAGTGCCATTGCCGCCGCTGCGGCAGCCATCTCGGCCACGTCTTCGACGACGGCCCGGCCCCCACGGGCAAGCGGCACTGCATCAACGGCGTGTCGCTGGTGTTCCGCGCGGCCTGACCCGCCTCAGGTGACGCGCGTGCCATAAGGGCAGACGTCGTCGTCGAAGGGAACGTGCCGCTGCCGGAAGGGCGTGCCCTCCACCACCTCGGGCGCGGCGATCCGGTCCATGCGGAAATGGCGGAAATCCCCGCGCGCGGGGTCCCAGGCCACGAGATACCAGAGCGGCGGCAGGATGAGGAGCGCCTGCGGCTCGACCTCGCGCCGCGTCTCGGCGCCCTTCGCGTCGCGGTAGGCGAAGCGCAGGCGGCGCTGCCCGAGGAAGGCCGCCTCGAAGGCCGGCAGGAGGCCCGTATCCATCGCCCCCATGTCCGAGATGTCCTGCGCGGGCGAGAGCTGCCCGACGTAGAGGCGGGCGAACATCCGCCGGAGGTCCGCCACCTTCTCGCGCGGGAGCGACCGCTCGATCCTGGCGAGGGCCGCGTCCGCGAGATCCGCGAAGGGCAGGGCGCGGGCCGCGCGCATCGCGGCCACGCCGACGAGCAGCGCGAAGACCTCCGTGACGGTCAGCCGCGCGGTCGTCTGCATCGAGGCGGGGTCGAGCTGCACCCCGCCGCCCCGCCCGCCCTCGGACTGGATGAGGAAGCCCTCCTCGCGCAGCGCCCCGATGTCGCGCAGGATCGTGCGCCGCGAGACCCCGACCTCGGCCGCCAGCGCGCCGACCGTCGAGGCGCCGCTCCGGCGCAGGATGCGGAGGAGCGCGTCATGGCGATGACGGGCGGGCGTGCGGCGCGCCGTGGGCTGCCGGGTCGTGCGCGGGGCGGGGCTCATGGGACCATGCTAGCGCATTCGGTGCCGGATCGTGTCACCGTTTCCCGCCAGGTCGTCTCCCGTTGGTTCGGAACAAGGAGACAGACCATGACACATCCCGCACGCCCCGAGGCCGTGAACCCGCCGCACCTGCCCGACCCGCGCCCCTTCGGCTACAGCACGGCGGTGCTGGCCCCCGCCGCGGGGCGGCTCGCCTTCATCTC
This sequence comes from Roseicyclus sp., assembly GCF_052168335.1. GTDB lineage: Bacteria > Pseudomonadota > Alphaproteobacteria > Rhodobacterales > Rhodobacteraceae > Roseibacterium. The sequence continues at coordinate 6,120 of NZ_JBQLZP010000295.1, forward strand.
CGGGCAGGGCGGCCAGGATGCGACGGGCGGCCTGTCGCCGGATTTCGCGGCGCAGGTCGCGCAGGCCTGCGCGAACCTCGGCGCGGTGCTGGAGGCGCTGGGCGCCGGGCCGGAGCGCGTGGTGAAGCTCACCGTCTACGTGGTCGATCACGACATGGCGAAGCTGCCCGTGCTCACGCGGGCGGTGAGGCAGATGTTCGGCGACCACCTGCCCGCGCAGACGCTGGTGGGGGTGCCGAGGCTCGCGCTCGACGCGATGCTCTTCGAGGTGGATGCCGTGGCGTTGCTCGACTGACCGGGAGCGGTGCGCTCACAGCTCCACCACGCGCCCCGTGCGGATGCTCTCGTCCGCGGCGAGGCAGATGGCGAGCGAGCGCACCGCGTCCTCCATGTGGCGCGTGAGGTCGAGGTCCCCGGCGATGGCGCGCAGCACATGGGCCTGCTCGGCGTCGCAGAGGTCCTGGTGGCCCGGCTCGTCCGGCAGGTCGATCCGCTCGTCGCCCGAGGGGCGGTGGACGAGAAGCCCGCCGACCTTCGTGTGCCCGTCGATGTCGGCGCTCGCCCCCTTGTCCGCATCGGTGATCGAGACCGAGCCGTTGGGCGAGACGATGTCCTTCACGAAGAAGGCCGTCTCGGACATCATCGGGCCCCAGCCCGCTTCGTACCAGCCGACCGAGCCGTCCTCGAACACCACCTGGAGCTGGCCGTAATTGTACATGTCCTGCGCGATCTCGTCCGAGAGGCGCAGGCCGATCCCCTGCACGCGGAGGGGCCGCGCATCCGTCACCTGGCACCAGACATCGACGTAGTGGACGCCGCAATCCACGATGGGCGAGGTCGTCCGCATGAGCGCCTTGTGCGTCTCCCACTCGCGGCCCGAGGATTGCTGGTTGAGGTTCATGCGGAAGACGTAGGGCCCGCCCAGGCGCCGCGCCTCGGCGATCATCCGCACCCAGGACGGGTGATGGCGCAGGATGTAGCCCACGACGAGCTTGCGCCCCGTGCGCCTGGCCGTCTCGACCACGCGGCGGGCGTCGGCGACCGTGGTGGCGAGCGGCTTCTCCACGAAGACATGCGCGCCCGCCTCCATCGCGGCGATGGCGAGGTCGGCGTGGCTGTCGGAATAGGTGGCGATCACGACGAGGTCCGGGCTCGTCGCCATGCCGGCCTCGAAGCTGTCGAAGCGGGGGTAGCCGGCCAGCGCCTCGGGCAGTTCGCGGGGCGAGCGGTTCACGAGGCCGACGATCTCGGACCCCTCCGCCGCGTGATGGGCGAGCGCGTGGCTGAGCCCCATGTTGCCGAGACCCACGATCAGCGTTTTCGTCATTCAAGCCGCCTCCCTTTTGTGGTCAGGATGGCCCGGAGGCATTGGAACGGCAAGGGAACGGGCGATGGCAACCGAAACGCAGATGCGCCGCGAGGTGGCGGAGATCCCCGACGCGGTGGAGCGGCTGCTCGCGGGCGGCGCGGGGGCGGTGCAGGCGGCGGCGCGCGAGGTCGCTTCGCGCGATCCCGCCTTCCTGATGACGGTGGCGCGCGGTTCCTCCGACCATGCCTGCACCTACGTGAAATACGCCGCCGAACTGCTCTGCGGCCTGCCGGTGGCCTCGGTCGGGCCGTCGGTCGCCTCGATCTACAAGGCGAAGCTGCGCGTGAAGGGGGGCGTCTGCCTCTCGGTCTCGCAGTCGGGGCGGAGCCCGGACATCGTGGAGCTGACGCGCGCCGCGCGGGCGGGCGGGGCCTATGCGGTGGCCGTCACGAACGACGCGGCCTCGCCGCTCGCGGGCGCGGCCGACGCGACGCTCGACATCCACGCGGGCCCGGAACTGAGCGTGGCGGCGACGAAGACCTTCGTGACCTCTGCGCTCGCGGGGCTCTGGCTCCTGGCCGAGATGGCGGAGGACGCGGAGCTTCTGGCCGCGATCCGGGGCCTGCCCGAGCGGCTCGAGGCCGCCGCGCGCGTCGACTGGAGCCCGGTCGCGGCCGCGGTCGGCGAGGGCTCGCTCTACACGCTCGGGCGCGGGCCGTCCTGGGCGATCTCGAACGAGGCGGCGCTGAAGTTCAAGGAGGTCTGCCGCCTCCACGCCGAGAGCTATTCCTCGGCCGAGGTGCTGCACGGGCCGGTCTCCATCGTCGACCGGGGCTTCCCGGTTCTGGCCTTCGCGGCAGGCGACGCGGCGGAGGGCGCGGTCGTCGAGGTCGCGGACGCGCTGGCGGGCAAGGGCGCGGCGGTCTTCGCCACGACCGGCGGCGTGCGGGCGGCGGCGGCGCTGCCCACGGTGCGGACGGGCCACTGGCTGACCGATCCGCTCGCGCTCATCGTCAGCTTCTACGCGATGATCGAGGGGCTGGCCGTGGCGCGCGGGCTGGACCCGGACAAGCCCCGGCACCTCAACAAGGTGACGGAGACGACCTGAGGCGCGGCGTTTTCCGTGCCGGAAAACGCCGC
>NZ_JBQLZP010000296.1:0-14787 GCF_052168335.1 Roseicyclus sp.
CGCCCCTGGCCCTCCGGGCCGCGGGGCATCGTCAGGCCCTCCGGCCCCGTAGGCGCCCCTGGCCCTCCGGGCCGAGGCACATCGTCAGGCCCTCCGGGCCGAGGCACATCGTCAGGCCCTCCGGCCCGAGGCGCATCGTCAGGCCCTCCGGGCCGAGGCACATCGTCAGGCCCTCCGGGCCGCGGGGCATCGTCAGGCCCTCCGGGCCGCGGGGCATCGTCAGGCCCTCCGGGTCGCGGGCCTCCCGCTGGCCACCAGACCCCGGATGATCGTCGGCCCTTCCGGCCCCCGGTCCTCGTCCGGTCCTTCGGCCTTGGAGCATCGTCCGCCCTGCCGCCCCCGGTCCTCGTCCGGTCCTTCGGCCCCCGGAGCACGGTCCGCCCGTCCCTCCTCCGGCCCCGTCAGGTCCTCCGGCCTTGGCGCATCGTCCGTCCTGCCGCCCCTCGGCCCTCGTCCGGTCCTTCCGGCCGCCCACCGCGGTCATCCGGCGGTTCCGGTCTTCGCCGCGCCGACGGGCCCTCGCGCCACTTTGCGCTCCCGGAGATGCGGCGTCGAGGGCGGCTCCCCGCCTCCCGCGGCGGCACCCGACCCGGCTTGCCGCCATCGTCAAGCCCGCCGGCGCTCCCGCCTTCATCCGGCCTCCCGGCCCCACGGTCCTCAACCGGCCCCACGGTCCACGCTCTGCGGGGCGCTCCAGGCCAGCCGCCGTCGCGACCTTTCCCGCGTCCCGCGTCGGCGCCCGACCCGCCGGTCCGTCGCCACCTTCCGGCCCGCCGACCCATTGCATGCACGCGGCGCCCGGCCGCCGCCCCTCACAGCGCCACAAGCGCGCCTGCCATCAGCTAGATTGCGCCGGGCCGGCTTCAACCCGAACGGCTGCGGGGTTGACTGGCGCGATGTCGTGCTAGTGTCACGCCAATGACATGGACCCACCTCGACCTGTCCCGCGCCGTGCGGCGGCGGCCGCCCCTGTTCCTGCAGGGGCCGGTCGCCGACTTCGCGCTGGCCGCGCTGGCGGGCGCGGGCCTCGTCCTCGCGCTCGGCGCGGCGCTCGGGGCGGGCGGGGCGGCGAGCCTCGCGGCGGGCCTCGCCGTCTACGGCGCGGGCGCCCTGGCGGCCGGACGCCTCATGCGGCGCACCTATCCGCACGCGAGCGTCGGGCACTGCAACCTCGTGACGCTCCTGCGCCTCGCGCTGAGCGCGGCGCTGATCCCGCCGCTGGTGTCGGGCGTCGGGGCGCACTGGGGCCTCTTCGCCGTGGCGGTCCTCGCGCTGTCGCTCGACGGGGTGGACGGCTGGCTCGCCCGGCGGCAGGGTTTCGTCTCGGGCTTCGGGGCGCGCTTCGACATGGAGGTCGACTCGCTTCTCGCCCTCGTGCTCGCCGTCGGCGCCTGGAGCGCGGGCGGCGCGCCCTTCGCGGTCGTGCTCCTCGGGCTGCCCCGCTACGCCTTCGGGGCGGCGGGGGTGATCCTGCCCTGGCTGCGCGCGCCCCTGCCCGAGCGCTTCAGCCGCAAGACCGTCTGCGTGATCCAGCTCGGCGCGCTGATCGTGCTGCAGCTTCCGCTCCTGCCGGGATGGGCCTCCGCCGGGCTGGTGGCGGTCGCGGGCGGCGCGCTCGCCTGGTCCTTCGCGCGGGACGTCGCGTGGCTCCGGCGCAACCGTGACTGACGCGACGGCGCAAGGCCGGATCGGCGCCGCGCCCCTCCTGCGGCTGGCGCTGGCGGCGCTCGTCCTGCACCTCGTCCTGATCCAGCCGAACCACCCGGCGGCGATGACATGGGGCGCGCTCCTCGTCTTCCCGCTGGAGCTGCCGGCGATCCTCCTGGCGCTGGTCGCCCTCGGGCACGGGGGCGCGGGGCGGGCCTTCCGCACGGCGCTCGTCGCGGCGCTCCTGCTGATCGCGGTGCTGAAGCTCGCCGATTTCGCGATGTTCACGGCGCTCGGGCGCGGCTTCAACCCGGTTTCCGACCTGCCGCTGGTGGAGGCGGGGCTGCGCCTGCTCGCGGGCTCGGCGGGGCTCGGCCTCACGATCCTCGCCGCAGCGGCCGCGCTGGCCATCTTCGCGCTGGCGGGCTGGCTCCTGTGGTGGGCGACGGGGACATGGGCGCGCGTGGCCCGTCCGCGCGGCGTGGCGCTGGCCTCCGGCGCGGCCGCGATCCTCGCGGCGGGCGTCGCCACGGCCGAGATCGGGCAGGCCATGGGCCGCTGGAGCCTGCCCGCCGCCCCGCCCGGCGCGGCCTTCACCGCCCGCGTCGGCGTCGAGCGGATCGGCATGGCGCGCGCCACGCTGGCCGAGCTGCGCGCCTTCGAGGCGGCGGCCAGGCAGGACCCCTTCGCGGAGCGCGAGGGCCTGCTCGACCTGATCGACCGCGATGTCCTCGTGATCTTCGTCGAGAGCTATGGCCGCACCAGCCTCGACACGCCGCTCTATGCCGCGACTCACCGTGCGACGCTGGCGGAGGGCGCGGCGCGGCTCGGGGCGCTCGGCCTCGCCATGCGCTCGGGCTTCGTCGCGGCGCCCACGCGCGGCGGGCAGAGCTGGCTCTCGCACGGGACCTTCGCCAACGGGCTCTGGATCGACAACCAGACGAGCTATGGCGCGGCGCTGGCCTCCGGGCGGCAGACGCTGTTCCACATGGCGGGGCGCGCGGGCTTCCGCACCGCCGCGGTCATGCCGCAGATCACGCTCGAATGGCCCGAGGCCGCGTTCATGGGCTTCGACACGGTGCTGCCCGCCCGCGACCTCGGCTACGCGGGCCTGCCGTTCAACTGGGTGACGATGCCCGACCAGTTCACGCTCGCGGCCCTCGACCGGCTGCTCCGCGACGGCACGCACGCCGCCCCGCTCTTCGCGCAGGTCGCGCTCGGCTCCTCGCACGCGCCCTGGGTGCCGGTGCCCGACCTCGTCGACTGGGCGGAGATCGGCGACGGCACCATCTTCAACGACATGGCCCTGTCGGGCGACCCGCCCGACGTGGTATGGCGCGACCGTGACAGGATCCGCGACCAGTACCGGCAGGCGGTGGACTATGCGCTGCGCACCGTCCTCGACTACGCCGCCCGCCATGCCGGGGAGCCGCCGCTGATGTTCGTCGTGGGCGACCACCAGGCGGCGGCCTTCGTCGCGCTCGACGAGCGCCCGGACGTGCCCGTCCACGTCATCGGCCCGCCGCACCTGGTGGAACTCGTGGCCGAGTGGGGCTGGAGCCCGGGCCTGATCCCGGCGGAGGACGCGCAGGTGCGCGGCATGGACCGGATGCGCGACCTCATCCTCGGCACCTTCACCTCCGCAGCGGAGGAGGGCAGTTGACCCTGCTCGGGCGCGAGATCCCCTCCTGGCTCCTCCGGTCGGTGCAGATCGCGGTGGCGGTCGGGCTCATGGCCGTGCTCTGGCGCGCCGCCGACGGGCCCGAGGCGCTCCGCCGCCTCGCCTCGGCCGAGCTTCCGTGGCTCGCGGCGGCGGTCGGCGCGCTCACGCTCCAGACCGTGCTCTCGGCGCTGCGCTGGCGGCTGACGGCGGGCAAGCTCGGCATCACGCTCGGGCGCGGGCATGCGGTGCGGGAATACTACCTCGCCCAGGTGGTCAACCAGTCGCTGCCGGGCGGCATGGTGGGCGACGCGGGCCGCGCCGTGCGCGCGCGCGGACAGGCGGGCCTCCTCGCCTCGAGCCTCGCCGTCGCCTTCGAGCGGCTGGCCGGACAGATCGCCCTCTTCCTCGCGATGGCGGCGGCGTTTCTCGCCACCTTCCTCGCGCCGGGCGGCCTCGAATGGCCGCGATGGGCGGCGGCGCCCGTGGCGGTCCTGGTGCTGGCGGGCCTCGCCCTGCCCGTGGTCCTCGCCGGGGCGACGCGCCTTCCCGGCGCCGTGGGCCGCGCGGCGGCGAGCCTCTGGCGCAAGCTCGGCCTCGCGCTCGCCTCCCGCGACGTACTGCCGCGGCAGGTGCTCCTCAGCCTCGGCACGACGGCCTGCGTGCTGGCGGCCTTCGCCTTCTGCGCCCAGGCGGTGGGCGTGCGCCTCGACCTGGCCGAGGTGCTGGCGCTCGTGCCGATCATCCTCTTCACCATGCTCGTGCCCCTCACCGTCAGCGGCTGGGGCCTGCGCGAAGGCGCCGCCGCAGCGCTTTTCCCGCTTGCCGGGGCCTCGTCGAGCTCGGGCCTCGCCGCCAGCGTCGCCTTCGGCCTGGCCTTCATCGTGACCGTTCTGCCCGGCATCCTGTTCCTGTCCCGCCGGACCCGTCCCGCAACCACGGAGGCGCGCGCGGAAGCGGATGAACCCGACGGCCTCGCCGGGCGTTGAGGAGCCCCGCAGGCAGCCCTCGGGCCCCCCCTCGGGGTTGCCTTCCCGCCCCTCGTCCCTAGCCTTCTGCCTGCAACAGGGAGATCAAGATGAACGACCGCACCTTCACCCGCCGCACGCTGCTCGGCACCGGGGCGGCCGGCCTCGGCGCCGCCGCGCTCGGCCTGTCGCCCCGCGCCCTCCGCGCCCAGACGCCCGTGGCGCTGCAGCTCTCGTGGCTCCATTCCTCGCAGTTCGCGGGCAGCTACATCGCGCAGGACCGCGGCTTCTGGACCGAGGCGGGGCTCGAGGTCTCGCTCCTGCCGGGCGGGCCCAACGCCCCCGTCGAGCCGCCCGTCGTCGCGGGCACCGCGCTCGTCGGCATCTCGGCCGCCGACTACACCGCCGCCGCCGTCGAGAACGGCGCACCCTTCAGGATCCTCGCCGTCGCGATGCAGAAGAACCCCTTCGTCATCGCCTCGCTTCCGGCGAACCCGGTGAACGAGCCCGCCGACCTCGCGGGCAAGCGCATCGGCATGGCGCTCGCCAACACGCCGGTCCTGCAGGCGCTCTGCACGCTGAACGGGGTGGACATCAACGCCATCGAGATCATCCCGACGCAGTATTCCGCGCAGCCGCTGCTGGCGGGCGAGGTCGACTGCCTGCTCTGCTGGGAGACGGACCTGCCGGTGGCCATGGCCATGCAGGGCGTCGAGAGCGTGACGATGCTGATGGCCGACTACGGCTATGCGGTGCATTCCCAGACCTACATCGCCACCGAGGACAGCCTCGCCAACCGCCGGGCGGAGCTCGTGGCGCTCATGTCGGGCGAGGTGCGCGGCTGGGAGATCTACCGCCAGGACACCGACGCCGCGGCGGAGCTGACGCTCGCCATGTACCCCGACGCGGGCCTCGACCTCGAGACGCAGAAGCTGCAGGCCGCGCGGCAGGTGCCGCTCATGTTCTCGGACCTGACCGACGCCAACGGCTTCGGCTGGTGGACGGACGAGACCGTGGCCGCCAACATCGAGACCCTCGCGCTCCTCGGCCGGACGGTGACGCCCGACCTCTGGGACCGCTCGATCCTAGAAGAGGTCCATGGCGCCTGATCCCGCCAGCCCGCCGGAGGTGGTTCTCTCCGGTGTCGCCAAGACCTTTGCCGGGGGGACGGAGGCCGTCCGTCCCCTCTCGCTGACATTCGCGGCCGGGCAGACGACGGCGCTCGTCGGCCCCTCGGGCTGCGGCAAGTCCACGATCCTGCGCATGGTCGCGGGGCTCGAGACCCCGGGCGCCGGGGCCATCTCCATCGGCGGCGAGCCGCCCGCCGAGACCCTGCGCCGCGCGGGCCTGTCGGTGGCGTTCCAGGACCCCTCGCTCCTGCCCTGGCGGAGCGTCCGGGGCAACATCGAGCTCGCGCTCGGCCTCGCGCGCAGGCCCTTGATCGCGCGCGAGGTGGATCAGCTCATCTCGCTCGTGGGCCTCGAGGGGTTCGGAGGCACGCGGCCCGCCGAGCTGTCGGGCGGCATGCGCCAGCGCGCCGCCATCGCCCGGGCGCTGGCCACGCAGCCGAGCCTCCTCCTCCTCGACGAGCCCTTCGGCGCGGTGGACGAGCTGACGCGGCAACAGCTCGCGCAGGACCTGCCGCGCATCTGGGAGGCGCGGGGGACGACGACCCTCCTCGTGACGCATTCGGTGAGCGAAGCCGTGATGCTGTCGGACCGGATCGTCGTCCTCTCGCCCCGGCCCGCCGAGATCGTGGCGGACATCGCCGTGGACCTGCCCCGCCCGCGCGATCCGGGGCTGGCGCGCACGCCCGGCTTCGCGGCCCTCGCCGACGAGGTCTTCGCGGCGCTGACGCGCGGCATGGCGATGCGCCAGACGCCGCTCGCCGCGCAATGACCGCGGCCGCGACGCTTGCCCACGCGCCGCGCCGGGGCGTCGATCCCTGGGCGGGGATCGTCGCGATCCTCCTCCTCTGGGAGGTCGCGGGCCGCGCGCTGACCGAGGCCTTCGTCCTCGCCGCGCCGTCCGAGGTCGCGGCCTACCTGGTCCGGGAATGGGCGCTGATGGGCCGCGCGCTCTGGGTGACGCTCGGCAACGCGGCGGCGGGCTTCGTCATCGGCAACCTCGCCGCCATCGCGCTGGCCGGGGTCGCCCTGGTCTGGCCCCGGTCCGAGCGGGTGGTGACGGGCCTCGCGCTCCTCGTCTTCTGCCTGCCGCTGGTGGCGACGGGCCCGATCCTCCGGGTCTTCTTCGGCCCCGGCAACGGGCCGCAGATCGCGCTCGCGGCACTCGCGGTCTACTACACGACGCTGATCCCGCTTCTCGTCGGACTGCGGGCCGCGCCCGACAGCTGGTTCGACCTCGTGCGCAGCTACGGGCGGGGCCGCATCGCCGCCCTCGTCCATGTCCGCAGCATGGCCGCGCTGCCCTACCTCTTCGCGGGGCTCCAGATCGCCGCGCCCGCGGCCTTCCTCGGCGCCATGGTGGGCGAGTTCACCGGGGCCGAGCGCGGCATGGGCGTGCTCACCGTGCGCGCGATCCGCGCGCTCGACGTCGAGATGACCTGGGCGCTCGCCACCCTCGCCACCGCCGTCTCCATCGCCGCCTATCTCGCCATCGGCTGGCTGGCGCGGCGGCTCCTCCTCGACGCGCCGCCGGTGATCCTCGCCGCGCCTCCGCCCGCCGCGGCGCGGGGCGCGGGCGCGCGCGACACGGCGCTCGTGGCCGTCGCGGCGCTGGCGCTCTGGTGGGGGCTGATCGCGGCCTTCGGGCTCAACCCCTTCTTCGCCAAGGGACCGGCCGAGGTCTTCGACGCGCTGTTTCTGGCGCCCGACGCGACGGCCACGCGGGCGACGCTCGGCACCGCACTCGGGGAAACCGCCGTCTACCTCCTGCCGGGCTACCTCGCCGGGCTCGCGGCGGGCGCGGGCCTCGCCGTGCTCCTCGTCCTCGTGCCCGCGCTCCCCCCCACGGCCATGCCGCTCGCCATCGCGCTCCGCTCCGTGCCCATCGTGACGACGGCGCCGCTCGTCGTGCTGCTCCTCGGGCGGGGGGCGACGGGGACCATCGCGCTCGTCGCCGTCATGGTCTTCTTCCCGACCTTCGTGGCCTGCCTCCACGGGTTGCGCCAGGCGCCCGGACAGGTGATGGACGTGCTCGACAGCTACGCCGCGGGGCCCGTCGCCCGCCTCCTCCGCGTGCGCATCCCGGCCATGCTGCCCGCCTTCTTCGCCGCCGCGCGGATGGCGGTTCCGGCCTCGGTCCTCGCGGTCACGGTCGTCGAATGGCTGGCCACCGGGAACGGCATCGGCAGCCTCATGGCCATGTCGGCCTCGCTCTCGGACTACGACATGCTGTGGAGTTCCATCGCGCTCGTCTCCGTCCTCTCGGCCCTCGGCTACGCGGGCGTCGGCGCGGTCGAGGCGCGCATCCTCAGGGTCTACGCGCCGGAGCAGCTCGGATGAGGCAGGCCGCCTTCGCCATCCCGGGCGACATCACCACGCTGACGGGCGGCTACATCTACGAGCGGCGCCTGCTCGAGGGCCTGCGCGACCTCGGCCGCGACGTGCGGCACATCGCGCTCGGCGCCTCCTTCCCGGTGCCCACGCCCGGACACATGGCCGAAGCCGTCGAAGCCCTCGCCGCCCTGCCCGAGGAGCGCGCCCTGATCCTCGACGGGCTGGTCTTCGGCTCCATCGACACCGCCGGTCTCGCCCGCGTCCGCGCGCCAATCGTGGCGATGATCCACCACCCCCTCGCGCTCGAGAGCGGCCTCGACGAGGCGCTGCGCGACCACCTCTACCGGACCGAACGCGACAACCTCGCGCTGGCCGCCCATGTCCTCGTGCCAAGCGCGCATACCGCCGACATGCTCGCCTCCCGCTACGGCGTCGATCCGTCGCGCATCACCATCGCGCGCCCCGGCACCGACCGGCCGGAGGGCACGCCCGCCCCCGCAGCACCTCCGCTGATCCTGTCGGTCGGCATCCAGCACCGGCGCAAGGGGCACGACGTGCTGTTGCACGCGCTCGCGGCGATCACCGACCTCGACTGGCGGGCGGTGATCGCGGGCTCGCGCTACGACGAGGGCCACGCGGAGGAACTCGACCGCCTGCACGCGGAGCTCGGCCTCGGGGATCGCGTGCGCCTCGCGGGCCGCGTCTCGGCGGAGGCGCTTCAGACCCTCTACCGCAGCGCCACGGTCTTCGCGCTGGCGACCCGCTACGAGGGCTACGGCATCGTCTTCGACGAGGCGCTGGCGCACGGGTTGCCGATCGTCTCCTGCCGCACCGGGGCCGTGCCCGACACCGTGCCGCCCGACGCGGGCCTTCTCGTGCCGCCCGAGGACCCCGAGGCGCTGGCCGCCGCCCTCCGCCGCGTGCTGACCGAGACGGACCTCCGCGACACGCTGGCGAGGAACGCCGCCACGGCGGGCGCGGCCCTCCCCTCCTGGCCCGACACCGCCCGCATCGCCGGCCGCGTCCTCGACGCGCTGGCCTGAGGGGGGAGCCGGTCACTCGCCCGACCGACCGGGCACCGCGGCGCCAGTGTCGGACTCCGGGCAAGCGGCACTGACCGCGGGCAAGGCCCCCCGGATCCGAAGGCGGGCGCGCCGTCCCGGCAGCGAAGGCGTGTCCCGCCGACACGCCCCCCCCCCTCGATCCCTCCACGGCAGAGGCCCCGGCGTATCTCCGGCCGCGCCCGCTTCGCGCATCTCCACAGGGGGGAGGGACGCGTGGCGGGCCGCCCCCCCGTCTCACACGACCGAGACCGGCGCCCGCCGGACGCTCAGCCCGTCAGCCGGTCGGCGAGGAAGTCGCGGATGTCGAGGCGGTCCTTCTCGTCCATCGACACGTAGACCAGCACCATGTTCGTCCGCTCGCGGATCATCTCGCCCGGAAAGGGCAGGTAGCTCAGCTCGCGCGTCCCGAAGGAGGGCGAAGCGGTGCCGACCTGCCACTCGGTCCTCAGTTCCACGTCCACGAGCTTCAGCCGCCCCGGCCCCGCCTTGCCCGGACGCTCCAGCGGAACGCCCGCGAGGCGCAGGTAGGCGGCCTTGTCGGCGGCGGTCACGAAACCGTCGATGAACTGCGCCGTCAGCACCTGGAGGTCGGCGGCGTGGTCCTCGGGCATGAGGTGGGAATGCAGGTGGTCGGCATGGGCGTGGTTGTGCCCGTGCCCATGCCCGTGCCCGTGCCCATGGCCATGCGCGTGCTCGTGGTGGTGATGGTGGTGCCCGTGCCCGTGGTGGTGCCCGTGCCCGTGCCCATGGTGGTGCCCATGGTGGTGATGGTCATGGGGCATTGGACCACCTCCGCCCCTCGAACGCGCCGTGCGGGATGCTGACTGGCTTGTCGATATGCGCCTTGTGCTTGCCGAGCACCCCGTGCGCCACCATCGAGCCCAGCACGTCCACGATCACCCGCGTGCCCATCAGCGCCGTGATGTCGCTCGTGTCGTAGGGCGGCGAGACCTCGACGAGTTCCATCCCGCAGAGCCCCTCGGCCGCGACCTTGGAGGCCAGGGCCAGCGCCTCGCGCGGCAGGAAGCCGCCGGGTTCGGGCCAGCCCGTGCCGGGCACGAAACCGCAGTCGATGCTGTCGATGTCGAAGGACATGTAGACCATGTCGACGCCGTCCCAGGCCATCTCGAGCGCCATCTCGGCGGTGCGGTCGACGCCCATCCGCTCCATGTCGCTCATCGTGATGATGTTGGTCTCCCGCTCGCGCGCGACCTTCACCGCCTCGCGCGGGACCTGCCAGCCGCCGATGCCGATCTGGACGAGGTTCTTCGCCGGCACGTTCGGCAGGTTCGTCGAGTGGAACCACGGGGTCGTGTGCATCCGCTCGTCGAGGTCCTTTTCCTGGATGTCGGCGTGGCGGTCGAAATGCACGATCCCGATCTTCTTCGAGGTGCATTCCGCGATGCCGCGCACGCAGGGGAAGCCGATGGAATGGTCCCCCCCGATCATCACCGGGAAGCTGCCGGAGGAGAAGACGTGGCTGACCGCGCGGCTGATCTGGTCGAAGCTCTTCTCCAGGTTCGCCGGGATCGTGAACACGTCGCCCGCATCGCAGAGCGTCATCTGCTCGCGCAGGTCGACGCCCATCTCGTAGTTGTAGGGCGTGTAGAGCGCGCTGATCTTGCGCACGCCCTGCGGCCCGAAGCGGGTGCCGGGCCGGTAGGTGGTGCCGCCGTCGAAGGGGATGCCGAGGACGGTCGCGTCGTAATGCGCGACCTCCAGCACGTCCTCGGCATAGGGCGCCTTGAGGAAGGTGTTGATGCCCGCGTAATGCGGCAGCTCGCCCCGCGCGAAGGTGGGGATGGACTTGTCCTCGATCGAGTCCGCCCCCGTCAGGCCCATGCGCAGCGCCCAGCGCCGCTCCTCGTCCCAGCGGCCCTCGGGGATGTCGGCCTCGGCGCGCATCGCCTTCCAGCCGAGCAGCTTGGTCAGGTCGGGGTGGTGCGCGCGGCGGTCGCGCGGCGGCGCGTCGGCCGGGTTACGCGACCTGCTGCGGCGCGGGGTCAGGAAATCCATCTTCGTCCTCTTGCAGTTGGTAGGGGATGCCGCCGTTCCGCGCGTCGAAATCGTAGGTGATCGTCGCGCCGTAGGCGGCGGGGTCGTGCGGGTCCCAGCGGGTCTTGTCGAAGACCACCACCCGGTCGCCGAGCTTGAAGGCCTCGGGCAGGTCGTGCGTGACCATGAAGACGGTCATCCGCGTCTCCGCCCTGAGGTCCTGGAGGAAGCGGTGCATCTGCTCGCGCGTGCCGGGGTCGAGCGCGCCGAAGGGCTCGTCGAGCAGCAGGATGCGCGGCTTGGCCGCCAGCGCCTGCGCGATGGCGAGGCGCTGCTGCATCCCCCCCGACAGCGCGGCGGGATACTGGTGCGCCACGTGGGCGAGCCCGATCCGCTCGAGCGCCGCGTCGGCCCGCGCGCGGGCCGCCCGCTTCACGCCGCCGAAGAGCCGCCCGAGGGGCCGCGACAGCGCCTCGGCCGCCACGATGTTGTCGCGCACGGTCAGGTGCGGGAACACCGAATAGCGCTGGAACACGATGCCCCGCGAGCGGTCCGGTTCACCCTTGAGCGGCTCCCCGTCCACAGTGATCTGCCCGCGCGTCGGGCGCTCCTGGTCCAGCAGGAGCCGCAGGAAGGTCGACTTCCCGCAGCCCGAGGCGCCGACGATGGAGACGAACTCCCCCTCCGCCACGCTGAGGTTGACGCGCTCGAGGATCGGGCGCTGCCCGTAGCTCTGGAAGATGTCGCTGACCTCGACGAGGCTCATTCCCGCGCCTCCGCCCAGGGGTAGAGCCACCGCGACAGCCGCGCGAGGCTCCAGTCGATGAGGAAGGCGAGAGCCGTGATCCACGCCACGTAGGTCAGGATCACGTCCATGGCGAGGAAGCGGCGGACGAGGAATATCCGGTAGCCGAGCCCCGCCTCCGAAGCCACCGCCTCGGCCGCGATGAGGAACAGCCACGCGGGGCCCAGCGACAGCCGCACCGCCGAGATCAGGCGCGGCATGATCTGCGGCAGCGCGACCGAGACCGCGATGGCGAGCGAGGAGGCGCCGAGCGTCTGCGCCTTCACGAGCTGCTCCTGCGGCAGTTCCAGCGTGCGGGCGCTGAGGTCGCGGATCAGGAACGGCGTGATCCCGATGGCGATCAGCGCGATCTTCGCGGCATCCCCGACGCCCAGCGAGATGAACAGGATCGGCAGCAGCGCGAGCGGCGGGATCATCGAGACGACCGCGACGAAGCCCTGGAGGCTCGACCGCACCAGCGGGATCAGCCCGATGGCGAGGCCGAGCGACAGGCCGATCAGCGCCGCGATGCCCACGCCCGCGCCAAGCAGCGACAGGCTCGCCGCCGTGTCGCCCCAGAACAGGATCTCGCCCGAGCGGCGGTCCTCCTCCGTCAGGAGGCGGAGCGCCGTGTGGCAGAGCGTCGCGAAGGAGGGCAGGATGCGGTCCTGCGGGTTCTCGGCCAGCCGCGCCGCCGAGGCCGAGGCATAGACGAGCGCGACCAGCACGAAGGGCAGCGCCGCCAGCGCCAGCCGCCCCGCTGGTCCCGCCCGCCGGTTGATGAGCCGCACCGCCCCGCCCTCCCCCTCCGGGCCCGCGTCAGAGCGCCCCGTCGGCCGCCATCTGCATGAAGGACGGGTCGAAGCGCAGGCGGATGTTGTTCGGATCGCCCGTCACCACGCCGCCCGGATATTCGACGCCGACGAAATCGGCCGAGGGCGCGCCCTCGCCGAGGATGCCGCGCTCGAAGAGGAACTCGGCCACGCTCACCATCGTCTCCGGCAGGGCCGGGCTCTCGACGAAGGCGACGGCATCGGCCGGGTTCCAGAACATCTGCGTCGAGGCGAGCTGCGCGTCGTAGCCCGCGAGGTCGGTGCCCGAGGCCTCGGCCATCGCCGTGCGCGCCGCGATCCCCTCGGGCGTGTCGGAGGACATGATGGTCATGAGCTCGTACCACGCCCCCACAAGGGCGCGGCCGAAGTCCGGGTTGGCCTCCAGCGTCTCGGTGTTGACCACCATCATGTCGATGATCTCGCCGGGAATGTCGGCCGAAGTGAAGAGGATGTTGGCCGCCGGGTCCTCGGCGATCGTGGACACCAGCGGGTTCCACGTCACGACGGCCTGCACCTCGTCCGTCTGGAAGGCGGCGATCATGTCGGCGTCCGAGGTGTTGACGACGCCCGCGAGGTCGCGCTCCTCCAGCCCCACGCTCTCGAGCGCGCGGGCCAGCAGGTAGTGCGACACCGACAGTTCCACGAGGTTCACGGGCATTCCCGCCAGGCTCTCCAGCGTCCCCTCGCCCTTCAGGATCACCGCGTCGTTGCCGTTCGAGAAGTCGCCAACGATCAGCGCGGTCGTGTCCACGCCCGAGCCCGCCGGGATCGACAGCGTGTCCATGTTGGTGGCGCTGACCCCGTCGAACTCGCCCGCCGTGTAGAGGTTGATCGATTCCACGTAGTCGTTGATCTGCACGATCTCGACGTCGATCCCGTAGCGCTCGGCCCAGGCGTCCATGATGCCCGACTCCTCGAGGTAGCCCCAGGGCATCCAGCCCACGTAGATCGACCACGCCACGCGGAACTCGGTGCGCTCCTGCGCGGCGGCGAGGCCGGGGCTGAGCGCAAGGGCGAGCGCGGTGCTGGCGGCGAGTGCGGTTCTGGTCATCGTCGGTCCCTCCGAACAATCCTGTGAAGGGTCCGGCCGGAGCAGACGTGCATCGGGGAGCGGCCGAACCTCGCGTCGCAGTGCTCTCCCGGGATTTTGGCCCGCCGTGTACCGCGCCGGAATTTGCCGGTGCGGCCGCATTTCTCGGACCAGTCCCCGGACGAGCCGGGCGGAACCCTAAATGCTCTGCGCGGGATCAGCCTGCGGCGCGGGCCGCGTCCGGGTCAAAGCGATGGAGGGACGGGCGCGGCGCGGCGCGGACAAACGCCGCCTGCGCGGGCGGCCCGGGCGCCCATTGCCCGGAAATTGAGCGGCCCGCCCATGGCAGGCGGGCCGGGTCGTCGCCTCAGCGGCCGTCGCGGATGTCGTAGAGCAGCCGCAGATGCGTCACCGTCTCGCGCGGGAGGCCGTGGTACTCGGCGATCTCGGCGTCGGTCATGCCGTAGGAGACGAGCGCGGCGAGCGAATCGCGCGGGCTCGGCCCGAGCTTGTCGGAAACGGGTCCGGGAACCGAGAAGAACAGGGCCTTGTCACACGAAGCACGGTCCACATGAATGCGCGTCATTGGTGTTCCCCCCTGGGTCAGGAGGCGGCCGCCGGGCCGCCCTGTCCCACAGTCTCACCCCGCGCGCGCGGCGGCGTTAACGAAAGTTAATCCACCCCCTGTGGAGCGCGGAAATCCGCCATGGCTCAGGGCCGCGGCAGCGCCGTCCCGCCAGGCGCCGCCGCGTCGATCCCGGCGATCCGCGCCAGCGACGCCGGATCGTGCAGGACGATATCCATGCAGTTCTCCACCGACAGGATGCCGAGGCTGCGGAACCGCTGGAAGGTGCGGCTCACGTGGACGGAGGAGAGGCCCGTGTAGTCGCCGAGCGCCTGTTGCGTCAGCGGCAGGTGGAAGGCGCGCCGCGCCCCGTCGCCCGCACCCGCGCGCAGCCCCAGCTCGCAGACCGCATGGGCGACGCGCATCTCGGCCGAGCCCTTGCCGAGGCGGAGCATCCGCTCCGCCATACGGGCGAGCATTTCCGCCACGTGCCGGTCGTGCAGGTCGTGGAGCGCGGGATGCGCCCGCAGGAGCCGCGTCCACTCGCCGCGCCCGATGACGGCGACCCGCGCCGCGCTCTGCGCCGCGAGGTCGAGCGCCGAACGCCCGCCATGCGCGGCGGCCGGTTCGAAGACCTGTCCCGGCAGCACGAACTCGACGATCTGCCTCTGGCCGCCCTCCGTCGACTTCGACGCGGCGAGCCAGCCCTCGAGGACGAGGTAGACCGCGCGCGCTCGCCGCGCTGGCCGAGGCGACGCGCCGGGCCGTGCCCGCCGGGCG
>NZ_JBQLZP010000297.1:0-1749 GCF_052168335.1 Roseicyclus sp.
TGCGCGCGGCTATCTCGGCCTCGGCGAGGAGGATCGCACGATCCTCGCCGCGCGGGCGCAGCTCGGGACGCTGTTCGGCGGCGAGTTCACCTCGATTCCCCCGGATTTCCTGTTCTATTCCGGCGGCTCGGACACCGTGCGCGGACAGGAATACCAGTCGCTCGGCGCGATCCAGCGGGGGCGCCCGTCGGGCGGGCGATCCTTCGCCGGGCTCTCGGCCGAGGTGCGGCAGGCCATCGGCGACACCGATTTCGGCATCGTGGCCTTCGCCGACGCGGGCTACGTCGCGCCTTCGGCCGACTTCTCGGACGGCGACTGGCACGCGGGCGGCGGTTTCGGCCTGCGCTACGACACCGCCTTCGGACCGATCCGCGTCGACATCGCGACGCCGCTGCGCGGGCGGGGCGTGGGCGAGGACATATTCCTCTACATCGGGATCGGACAATCCTTCTGATGCGCTGGCTCCTGCTTCCCCTCGCCTTCCTGCTCGCGCTGACGGGCGCCGCGGTCGCGCAGGACGACGACGACCGCGGACGGCTGACGCGGTTCCTCGAGAGCCAGCTGTCCCAGGGCGAGGACATGCAGGTGCGCATCGACGGCTTCCGCGGCGCGCTGTCGTCCCAGGCCCGCCTCGATCGGCTGACCGTCTCGGACCGCGAGGGGGAGTGGCTGATCCTCGAGGACGCCACGCTGAACTGGCAGCGCTCGGCGCTCCTCCGAGGGGAGCTGCGCGTCCAGTCCCTGACTGCCGAGCGGCTGAGCGTGCTGCGTCCGCCGGTGCCGCCGGAGGGGCCCGACCTGCCCGAGCCGGCGGCCACGCCCTTCTCGCTGCCCGAGCTTCCCGTCGCCATCGAGATCAACGAAGTGGGCATACGCAGGCTCGAACTGGGCGCGCCGGTGCTCGGAGCGCCCGCGGAGCTGTCCCTCGATGGGCAGGCGAGCCTCGAGGGTGGATCGGGACAGGCGCAACTCCGGGCGGAGCGGCTCGACGGGCCGCAGGGCACGTTCTCGCTCGCCGCCGCCTTCGACAACGCGACCCGCGTGCTCGACATCGACCTCCTTCTCGAGGAGGCGGAGGGCGGGCTGGTCGCCGGGCTTCTCGGCGTTCCGGGCGAGCCATCTCTGCGCCTCGCCGTGGCGGGCGAGGGGCCGCTTTCGGACCTGAGCGTGGACCTTGCGCTGGCGACCGACGGGGTCGAGCGCGTGGACGGGACGCTCCGCAGCCTTCAGGTTGCTGAGGGGGGCGGCCAGGTGGTCGAGCTCGACCTTTCAGGCGATCTCTCGCCGCTGCTGGCCTCGGAATATCGCAGCTTCTTCGGCCAATCCTCCGAGGTCTCCGCGCGGGTCGAGCGGGACACGGACGGCGCGACGCGTCTGGAGAACCTGCGCCTCGCGACGGCGGCGCTGCTCCTCGAGGGCGAAGCGAGGCTCGACGCGCAGGGGCGGCCGGTCGCCATCGACGTCTCCGGGCGGATCGCGGACCCGGCCGGCACGGGGCCCGTGCGCCTGCCGGTGCCGGGGACGGAGACGACGATCTCCTCCGCCGATATCGCCTTCGACTTCGACGCGACGCAAAGCGACGCCTACAGCCTGACGGCGCGGCTCGACGGGCTGTCGGCGGGCGACCTCGGGATCGGCGCGGCGGACGTGACGGCGACGGGGCGGATCGTCCCCTCCGCGTCCGGCGTCGGCGCGGTCACGGCGGACCTGGCAGCCGAGCTGTCGGGGTCCGCGTGGTCGATCCCCGAC
>NZ_JBQLZP010000298.1:0-8931 GCF_052168335.1 Roseicyclus sp.
ATCCGCGCCACCGGCAGTGCCAGGTCGCGCAGCGCCTCGAGGCTCGGCATGGCATAGCCGGGCAGCCCCCGCATGTGCGGGCGCGTGGGCTCGTGGCTGAGGATCAGGGCGTCGGGCGCACCGCCGTGGATCAGCGCCATGGTCACGCCGGAATAGGAGACGTGGAAGAGGCTCCCCTGCCCCTCGATCATGTCCCAGTGATCCGCGTCGTTGTCGGGCGTCAGCCACTCGATGGAACCAGCCATGAAGTCGGCCACCACGGCGTCGAGCGGCACCCCCTCGCCGGTGATGAGGATGCCGGTCTGGCCCGTCGCCCGGAACGAGGACTTGCGGCCCCGCCGCTTCATCTCGGCATCCATGGCGAGCGAAGTGTACATCTTGCCGACCGAACAGTCGGTGCCGACGGCGAGGCAACGCTTGCCTGTGCGCGGCACGCCGCTGGCGATCGGGTATTTCACCGAGGGGACGCGCACGTCATGCAGCCTGCGCCCCGTGGCGCGGGCGACAGCGGCGAGATCCTCCTCGTCGCGCAGGAGGTTGTGGAGACCCGAGGCGAGGTCGAACCCCTCCTCGAGCGCCTGCACCAGCACCTTCTTCCAGGCCTGCGAGATGACGCCGCCCCGATTGGCGACGCCCACCACCATCGTCTTCACGCCCGCGGCCTTCGCCTGCGCCAGGTCCATGTCGGGCAGGCCCACATCGGCCTTGCAGCCCTCCATCCGGAACTGGCCGAGGGCATTGTCCGGGCGCCAGTCGCGGATGCCGCGCGCCACCTTGGCGGCGAGCTGGTCCGGCGCATCGCCGAGGAAGAGGAGGTAGGGTGTCTCGATCATCGCGGTCTCCGGGTCGGGTTCGCCGGGAGGATAGCGCGAGCCCCGCGTGGTTTTCTGGATATCTCCGCGCCCGCAGGGGCCATCTTGCGGAAATTCCTGCGCGAGACCGGGCTCGCGCGGGAAAATCCCGCGCCTCGCCGTCAGTCGCGCGCGATCAGTCCCACGGGCGGCGTCGCGCGCTCGAAGTCGACGGGCGCAGTCATCTCGGCGGGTGTGTTGCGCTTGAACTCGTAGCGCATGAGGTCGCCGTCGCGCGCCGAGGCGACGATCAGCGCCTGGGTGAGATGCCTCGGCCCCTCGAAGATGTCGATGAGTCCGCGCAGACGCGGCACGTCGTCGGCGTCCACGGCGAAGCCGCCGTCGCTGTAGTCGAGGATCGGAAAGGCTTCGTCGCCGACATGGACCACACGCGTCGCCCGCTTGCGCCTCGACTGGCGGCGCGCGGCGTTCAGTTGGTCCAGCAGGTCCTTCGGAAGAAACTCGGTCATGCTACGCGCCCCCCGGCGATGCAACTGTGGATAAAGATGCGGCAGTCTGCGCGGGAGTCAACCTGCGGATGCGGCACGAAAAGGATTGTCGCCAGAATGCTGCGGGACGGATGCGCCCCTGCACCTGCGGGCGCGACGGGTGGAATTTGTAGCCGTCACCCTTTATCGACATGTTACCGGTTTACTCGCCTGGGACAGTCCCGACGGAAGAATGCTCCGACAAGTTGACCGGAAATGGATCGCATGACGGCGGACGAATGACAGACCGAAGCGCCACGACAGGGCCGGGGCACCCGATCCTCGCCTTCGTCAACACGGTGGCCGATGACGGCAAGACGCGGAATCGCGACACCTTCGCGACGGGCGGCGAGTTGCTGGCGCAACTCCGTTCGGGCGGGCTCGACATTCCCACGGTCGTCCAGCCGCCCGGCCAGGGCCAGCTGCGCGCCCTGCGCTATCTGCGCGAGGCGACATGGTCCGTCCTCTCCGCAATCGCCACGGGGCGCACGCCCGGGCGCGAGGAGCGTCTCGTCATCGAGAGCGCGATGAAGGGCGCGATGGCCGACGCGGACCTCGCGCTCGGCGGCACGCGGATCGGCTGGCAGCCGGGGCCGCTCGGCGGGCTCCACGACACGCTCGCGCTTTGCCTCGCGGGGTTTCTCGCGTCGGCCGATCTCGACCGGCTGAGGGAATGCCGGCGCTGCACGCACCTGTTCCTCGATCACGGGCGGGGCACGGGGCGGCGCTGGTGCTCGATGGCGCGCTGCGGCAACCGCGCCAAGGCCGCGAGCTTCCGGGAACGGCGGCGGCCGGTCGCCTGAGCCCCCCGCCGCCATGTGCGCGCGTGCGGAACCGTCCGTGCGGTGCTGCCGGTTTCTAGAAGGCCGCTTCGCTCCTACTTCTCGAAGCGAAGGAAAACGAAGGAGGAAGCCATGGGACTTCTGATCGACGGAGAATGGCGCGACCAGTGGTACGACACGAAGTCGACCGGCGGCGCCTTCAAGCGGCAGGAGTCGCAGTTCCGCAACTGGGTGACGGCCGACGGCACGCCCGGCCCCTCCGGCGAGGGCGGCTTCGCGGCCGAAAGCGGGCGCTACCACCTCTATGTCAGCCATGCCTGCCCCTGGGCCAACCGGACGATGATCTTCCGCGCGCTCAAGGGGCTCGAGCCGCATATCGGCGTCTCGGTCGTGCATCCCGACATGCTGGGCGAGGGCTGGACCTTCGCCACCGACTTCGCCGGCGCCACGGGCGACGGCCTCTTCGGGTCGGACTACATGCGCGAGATCTACCAGCGCGCGCAGCCCGACGTGACGACGCGGGTGACCGTGCCCGTCCTCTGGGACACGAAGACCGGCCGCATCGTCTCGAACGAGAGCGCCGAGATCATCCGCATGTTCAACTCCGCCTTCGACGGGATCACCGGCAACACGCTCGATTTCTGGCCCGAGGCGTTGCGCCCCCGCATCGAGGAGATCAACGCCCGCGTCTACGACGAGATCAACAACGGCGTCTACAAGGCCGGGTTCGCCACGACGCAGGACGCCTATGACGAGGCCGTGCACGCGCTCTTCGACGCGCTCGACTGGGTGGAGGACATCCTCTCCCGGAACCGCTATCTCGCGGGCGACCGGGTGACGGAGGCGGATTGGCGGCTCTTCACCACGCTCGCCCGCTTCGACGCGGTCTATCACCTGCACTTCAAGTGCAACCGGCGGCGGCTGATCGACTATCCCAACCTCTGGGCCTATGCGCGCGAGCTCTACCAGTGGCCGGGCGTGGCCGGGACGATCCACTTCGACCACATCGTGCGGCACTACCACTACAGCCACGACAGCATCAATCCGCACCGGATCGTGCCCATCAACCCGGTGATCGACTGGCACGCATCGCATGGCCGCGAGGCCTTGAAGGCGGCCTGAGAAACGGTCCAGATCGGGCCGAGGCGGATCACGCGAGGCCCGATGGACCAGACCCTTCCCACCCGCGACCATGGCGGCGGCGTCGATGCCGCCGTCGCGCGCTGGGGCGGCGCGCGGGAGGACTGGCTCGACCTCTCCACCGGGATCAACCCGGTTCCCTACCCGCTGGGCCACCTGCCCGGGCGCGCCTGGACGGCGCTGCCGGACCGCGCGGCGATGGATCGCCTGATCGGCGCGGCGCGGAGCTTCTGGAGCGTTCCGCCCGAGGCCGACATCGTCGCCGCGCCGGGCGCGAGCGCGCTGATCGCGCGGATGCCGGGGCAGGTCGCGGGCCGACGCGCCGCCATCCCGGGCCCCACCTACAACGAGCACGCCGCCGCCTTCCGCGCGGCCGGCTGGGAGGTGGTCGAGGAGGGCGAGGAGGGCGAGGAGGGCGAGGTCGAGGTGCGCGTCGGCGTCCATCCGAACAACCCCGACGGGCGGCTGATGGCGGCGGGCGACATCGGCGGGCGGGCCCTCACCGTGATCGACGAGAGCTTCTGCGACGTCTGCCCCGAGGTTTCCCACGTCGCCCGGACCACGGAGCCGGGCGTCGTCGTCCTCAAGAGCTTCGGCAAGTTCTGGGGGCTTGCCGGGCTGCGCCTCGGGTTCCTGATCGGCAGTCCGGCGAAGTGCGCCCGGATGCGCGAGGCGCTCGGACCCTGGGCCGTCGCGGGCCCCGCGCTCGAGATCGGCGCCCGCGCCCTCGAGGACCGGAGCTGGGCCGAGACGACGCGCAAGCGCCTCGCCCGCGATGCGGCCCGGCTCGATGCGATGATGGCGGCGCGGGGGGCGGGGCTTGCGGGCGGCACGACGCTCTTCCGCACCTACACGGTGCCGGACGCTGCTGCCTGGCAGGCGCGGCTGGCGGAGGCCCGCATCCTCGCCCGCGTCTTCCCCTATTCGGCCACGTGGCTCCGTCTCGGCCTGCCGGGGGGCGAGGACGACTGGCGCCGCCTCTGGGATGCGCTGGCGTGACGGAGCATGCGCTCCTCCTTCTCGCCGCGCTGGCGCTCGACGCCGCCTTCGGCGAGCCGCGCCTCCTGTGGGACCGTCTGCCGCATCCCGCCGTCCTGATGGGGCGGGCGGTCGGCTGGTGCGACGCGCGGTTCAACCGGGGCAACGGGCGCAGGGCCAAGGGTGCGCTCGTCGTGCTCGGCCTGTCGGCGGGCGCCGTCGCGCTCGGAGCCGCCATCGCCGCGCTGCCGGGCGGGCCGGTCCTCGAGGTGATCGGCGCCGCGATCCTGCTCGCGCAGAAGAGCCTCGTGGATCACGTCCGCGCCGTGGCCGAAGGTCTGCGCGCCTCGCTTGCCGAGGGGCGGCGCGCCGTGTCGATGATCGTGGGCCGGGACACCGCCGCGCTCGACGAGGGCGCCGTCGCCCGCGCCGCCGTCGAGAGCGCGGCCGAGAACCTCTCGGACGGGGTCGTGGCCCCGGCCTTCTGGTTCCTGCTCGGCGGGCTGCCCGGCATTATCTTCTACAAGATCGTCAACACCGCCGATTCCGTGATCGGCCACCGGACCGAGCGGCACGGGGCGTTCGGTTGGGCCGCCGCGCGCCTCGACGACGTGCTGAACTGGGTTCCCGCGCGGCTGACCGCCCTCCTGATCGCGGCCGTGTCGCGCGACGCCTCGGCGCTCCGCATCGCCGCGCAGGACGGGCCGCGCCACCGGTCCGTCAACGCGGGCTGGCCCGAGGCGGCGATGGCGCGGGTGCTCGGCCTCGCGCTCTCCGGGCCGCGCAGCTACGGCGGCGAGATGACGACGGACCCGGTCCTGAACGCCGACGGCCGGCGTGCGGCGACGGCGGAGGACATCGACGCGGCCGCGTCCGTGCTCTGGCGCGTCTGGGGTGGGGTTTTCCTGACCACGGGCCTACTTTCCCTGTTCTGAACTTGCGGGCGTGCCGCGCGTTGCTAGTCTGTTTCCGACGGCTCGACAGCGAGGCACCACCAGATGAAGCAGAGACTTTTCGCGGCGTTCGTCGCCCTGGGACTGGCGGCGGGGCCGGTCCAGGCGCAGCAATGCGGCGGCGATTTCGGACAGTTCGTCCAGGGCCTCAAGGCCGAAGCGATCCAGCGCGGCCATCCCCAGGACATCGTGGACGCCTTCTTCCGGAGCGCGAGGTTCGACCAGCGCACCCTCGACGCCGACCGGCGGCAGGGGTTCTTCACCGTGCCCTTCACCGAGTTCTCGCGGCGCCTCATCTCGCAGAACCGCATCGACAACGGGCGCCGCAACGCCGAGCGCTACGGCGCCGTCTTCGACGAGATCGAGCGGCGCTTCGGCGTCTCGCGCGGCATCCTCCTGTCCTTCTGGGCCTTCGAGACCGACTTCGGCGGCTTCCAGGGCGACTACAACACGCTCAACTCGCTGGTGACGCTCTCGCATGATTGCAGGCGGCCCGAACTGTTCCGGCCACAGGTCTTCGCCGCGCTGACGCTCTACCAGAACGGCAACTTCGATCCGGTGAACACCCAGGGCGCCTGGGCGGGCGAGATCGGCATGGTGCAGATGCTCCCGACCGACATCGTGGAGCACGCCATCGACGGCGACGGCGACGGCCGCATCAGCCTTCAGACCTCGCCCGCCGACGCACTGCTGTCGGGCGCCAACATCCTGTCCTCGCTCGGCTGGCGTCCGCGCGAGCCCTGGCTGATCGAGGTGACGATCCCCGACACGCTCGACTGGTACCAGACCGGCATCCACACCTCGCGCAGTGTGTCCCAGTGGGAGGCGGACGGTGTGCGCGCGCGAGCCGGCGGCAGCCTGCCGATGCCCTCCGCGCAGGCCTCGCTGATCCTGCCCGAGGGGCGCAACGGCCCCGCCTTCATCGCCTATCCGAACTTCAGCGTGCTCTTCGAGTGGAACCAGAGCTTCACCTACGTGCTGACCGCCGCCTACTTCGCCACGCGGCTCGAGGGGGCACCCGTCTTCGACCCGCGCAACCCCGAGCCGGGTCTTTCGGGCGACCAGATGCGCGAGTTGCAGCGGCTGCTCGTGGCGCGGGGCTACGACACCGGCGGCACGACGGGCATCCTTGGCGCCCGGACCCGCGCCGCCGTGCGCGAGGTGCAGCGCGAGCTGGGCCTGCCCGCCGACGCCTGGCCGACGCCCGCGCTCCTGAGCGCGCTGCGCTAGTCAGTCCGGCTGCGGATCGGGACCCGCGTCGCGGACCTCACGGATCGGGAAACGGTCGCCGGCCGCCGTGATCAGGATCAGGCGGCCGGCATTCTCGACCATCGCATCGCAGCGGGCGGCGCCGGTGATGAACCGGACGCAGACCGTGCTTTCGGCCTCGATCTCGAAATAGCCGTAGGCATAGCCGCCCGCGCCGCCGTCATAGGCATAGGTGTAGCGCCCGTCGTTGTAGAAGTGGGACACCCCGCCGTCGAAGTAGACCAGTTCCCGGCCCCGCAACCGTGCGTCGAGGTCCGCCACCGGGATCAGCGCGTCGCCGGGGCGGGTATCGAGCGTCTGCGCCACGACCGGGAGCGTCAGGGCGAAGGCGAGACAGGCGGACAGGGCATGGCGCATGGCCGAGGCTAGCACGGCCCGGCGTTCACGCGCGCGTCACGAGTTGGTCAGGCGACCATCTGCTCGGCCTTCTTGAGGTCCACGGACACGAGCTGCGAGACACCCTGCTCGCCCATCGTCACGCCGAACAGGCGGTCCATCCGCGCCATCGTCACCGCGTGGTGCGTGATGATGAGGAAGCGCGTCTCGGTCTGCCGCGTCATCTCGTCGAGGAGGTCGCAGAACCGGCCCACGTTGGCGTCGTCGAGCGGCGCGTCGACCTCGTCGAGCACGCAGATCGGCGCCGGGTTCGCGAGGAACACGCCGAAGATCAGCGCCAGCGCCGTCAGCGTCTGCTCGCCCCCCGACAGGAGCGACAGGGTCGACAGCTTCTTGCCCGGCGGCTGGCATAGGATCTCGAGCCCCGCCTCGAGCGGATCGTCGGACTCCACCAGCACCAGCCGCGCCTCGCCGCCCCCGAAGAGGTGGGTGAAGAGCTTCGCGAAATTCGCGTTCACCTGCTCGAATGCGGCCAGCAGGCGCGAGCGCCCCTCGCGGTTCAGCGACGCGATCCCCGAGCGCAGCCTGGCGATGGCGGCCTCGAGGTCCTCCTTCTCGCGGGCGAGGGTGCGGTGCTCCTCCTCCACGGTCTTCGCGTCCTCCTCGGCCCGCAGGTTCACGGCGCCGAGCGCGTCGCGCTGGCGGCGGAGGCGATGCACCTCGGTCTCGATGGCGTCGGCTCGCGGCATCGGGTCGGGCAGGGCGCCGAGGCTGTCGCGCAGCGCCTCGGGCGTCGTCTCGTGCTCCTCCGCGATGCGGGCGGCGGCGGCCTGCACGGCCTCGGCGGCGGCGTCGCGGCGGGCCTCGGCGGCGGCGCGTCCCTCGCGCGCCTCGGAGGCGGCGCGTTCGGCGGCGCGCTCGGCGCCCTGCGCCTCGGCATGGGCGCGCTCCGCCCCGGCGAGCGCGTCCATTGCGGCAGCCCGGCGCCGTTCCGCGTCGCCGATCCGTTCGGCCAGTGTCTCCCGCCGCTCGGCGATCTCGGAAGGCATGGCGCGGGCGTCGGCCAGTTGCTCCTCCGCCTCGGCCTTGCGGCGGCGCAGATCGTCGAGCCTCGCCTCGGCCGAGGCGAGGCGGGTGCGCCATCCGCCCAGCTCCTCGGCGATGCGCGACAGGCGGCGGGACCGCATCTCGCCCTCGCGCTTCAGCTCGTCATGGGCGGCGCGGCGCGCGAGCATCGTCATCCGCGCGGCCTCGACCGTGGTGCGCGTGTCCGCGAGGCGCGCGCGCACGGCGTCGAGATCGTCGAGCGCCTCCTTCGCCTCGCGCGCGGCGGCCTCCTCGGTGCGGGCGCCTTCGGCCTCGTCCTCGTGCCGGCGCGCCGTCTCGCGCAGCGTGTCGAGCCGCGAATCGAGGCCCGCGCGCTCGGTCTCGGCCTTCGTGCGAGCGCGGCTCGCCTCGGCGAGGTTCGTCTCGGCGTCGCGGCGGGCCTTGCGGGCGGTCCGGTCGGCCTCCGTCAGGTCGGAGAGGCGCTGCGCCCAGGTCTCGTGCGCGGCCTTCGCGCGGGCGGCCTCCGCCTCCACGGCTTCGGCCTCGGCGCTCAGCTCGGCAAGCCGGTTCTGCTGCTCGAGCCTGCGCGCGGCGGCGGAGACGGCATCGCCGGCCGCAACCGCAAAGCCGTCCCAACGCCAGAGATCGCCCGCCGTGCTGACGAGCCGCTGGCCGGGCCGGAGGAGCGGCTGGAGGCGCGCTCCGTCCGCCCGATCAACCACACCGATCTGCGACAGCCTGCGCGCAAGCGCTGCGGGTGCCGCGACATGCGCGGCGAGCGGCGCGGCACCCTGCGGCAGGGGCGCGGTCTCGTCGTAGGGGGCGAGCGCCGACCAGCCGGTGCCGCCCGCGGTCCCGGCCAGCGGCGCGTTCAGGTCGTCCGACAGCGCGGCGCCCAGCACGACCTCGAAGCCCCGATCGACCCGCAGCGCGTCGAGGACGGCGTCCTTCGCGCCCTTCTCCCGCTCCAGCAGCCGGGCAAGCGCCGCGACCTCGGCCGAAAGCGTTCCGGCACGTCCCTCGGCGTCGGAGCGGGCGGCGCGGGCCTCGCGCTCCCGCTCCTCGGCGTCGGCGCGGGCGGTCTCGG
>NZ_JBQLZP010000299.1:0-5434 GCF_052168335.1 Roseicyclus sp.
CCGAGCCGGAATTGCTCGACATCTCTGGCCTCGCCGCCTGGTCGGACGGCACGACGCTCGCCCTCTACGCCAGTTCCGAGAGCGCGCCCGGCATCGCCATCTTCGCGCGCGACCTCTCCGCCCAGGGCGCCTCGATCGTCGCGCCCCAGGGCGGCGGCACGACCACGGGCACCGCGCTTGGCGACATCCTGATCGGGGGCGACGGCAACGATCACCTCCGGGGGCTCGGTGGCGACGACATCCTCGAGGACGGCGCAGGCGCCGACACGCTGGAGGGCGGACCGGGCGCGGACCGCTTCCTCCTGCGCACGGACGGAGCGGTCGACCGCATCGCCGATTTCGAGCCCGGGATCGACCGCCTCGACCTCTCCGACTGGCCGCTGCTCTACGACGCCGGGCAGCTCACGGTGACGCCGACCGCGACGGGAGCGACCGTCGTTTGGCAAGGCGAGACGCTGGTGATCGACCGCGCGGGCGGCGGGTCACTCTCGCCCGCCGAGATCGCGGCCGCGCTGATCGAGGCGCCGCACCGCCAGCCCTTCCTGCACCTCGTCGAGGCCGCGGGCTTCCTCCGCGAGGGCGGCCCGGGCGCGGACGCGCTCGACGGGGGGCAGGGCGACGACACGCTCGCAGGCCATGCCGGAGACGACGTGCTGCGCGGCTTCGCGGGCGACGACACGCTCCTCGGCGGGGCGGAAGACGACCGGCTGGAAGGGGGCGCGGGCGCCGATTCCCTCGACGGCGGCCCGGATGCCGACTGGGCGCTCTACGAGACCTCGCCCCAAGGCGTCACCGTGCGGCTCTGGGCCGGGGACGGCGCGGGCGGCGACGCGCAGGGCGACACGCTGACGGGGATCGAGAACCTCGGCGGCTCGCGCTTGGCCGACGTGCTGGCGGGCGATGCCGGGGCCAACGTCCTCTCGGGCGGCGACGGCACCGATTCCCTCTGGGGCAACGCGGGCGACGACACGCTGGAAGGCGGTGCGGGCGCGGACCTCCTGCAGGGGCAGGCAGGCTTCGACCTCGCCACCTATGCGACCTCGGCCGCGGGCGTCACGGTCCGGCTCTGGGCCGGGGACGGCGCAGGGGGCGACGCGGAGGGCGACACGCTCGTGGGAATCGAGGCGCTCGAGGGTTCGGCGCACGCCGACATACTGGTGGGCGACGCAGGCGCGAACCTGCTCCGCGGCGGCGCGGGCGACGACGCGCTCTGGGGCAATGCCGGAGACGACACGCTCGAGGGCGGGCCGGGCGCAGACCTTCTCAACGGACAGGACGGGCAGGACCGGGCCAGCTACGCCGGATCGGCCTCCGGCGTCACCGTCCGGCTCTGGGCGGGCACCGGGACGGGCGGCGACGCGCAGGGCGACACGCTCGTCTCCATCGAGCACCTCGAGGGGAGCGCCCATGCCGATACCCTCGTGGGGGATGCGGGCGCCAACCTGCTCCGCGGCGGCGCGGGCGACGACGCGCTCTGGGGCAATGCCGGAGACGACACGCTCGAGGGCGGGCCGGGCGCAGACCTTCTCAACGGACAGGACGGGCAGGACCGGGCCAGCTACGCCGGATCGGCCTCCGGCGTCACCGTCCGGCTCTGGGCGGGCACCGGCACGGGCGGCGACGCGCAGGGCGACACGCTCGTCTCCATCGAGCACCTGGACGGCTCGGCCCATGCCGACCTTCTGGTCGGCGACGGAGGCGGCAACCACATCCGCGGCGGCGCGGGCGACGACGACATCTGGGCGAACGCGGGCGACGACACGCTCGAGGGCGGCGCGGGTGCCGACCGTCTGCGTGGGCAAGGCGGGCAGGACGTGGCGAGCTACGCCGGTTCGCCCGCCGGTGTCACCGTCCGGCTCTGGGCGGGCGACGGGCGCGGCGGCGACGCCGAGGGCGATACGCTCTTCGACATCGAGCACCTCGACGGGTCGGTCCATGCCGACACCCTGGTGGGCGACGGAGGCGGCAACCGTCTCCGCGGAGGGGCGGGGAACGACGCGCTCTGGGGCAACGCGGGCGACGACACGCTCGAGGGCGGCGCAGGCGACGACGTGCTTCGGGGGCAGGCGGGCGACGACCTCCTCTTGGGGGGGCCGGGGGCGGACGTCTTCGTGTTCCTCGACGGCGACGGCCACGACACCATCGCCGACTTCGGCCCCGGCGACCGGATCGACCTGCGCGGCGTCCCGGCCCTCGACAGCTTCGGCGACGTGACCGCGGCGGCGCTGGACGGGCCGGAGGGCGTCAGCATCGACACGGGAACGGGGTCGATCCTGATCGCGAACCTCGCCCTCGCTAACCTCGATTTAACCGACTTCCTGTTTTGAAGGGTCCGAAGCGGGGATCACGCTCCGCGCCCTTCAGAAGGAGAGCCGCCCGATGCCGCCACGCTCCCCGCACGAGGTGGAAACCTTGCTGGCACCGGGCCGGCGCCTCGTCCGCTTCGACGCGATCGAAGCGGAACTCACCCGGACGAAGGACCGTCTTGCGCTCCTGCGGGACGACGGCTTCCGCCAGCGCCTGTTCCGCGCGCTCGACCTCCGCCTTGCGGAACACGGGGACGGCGGGGTGCTCAGCCTCGATGTCTTCGACACGCTGCTCCTCCGCGACGGATCGAGCGAGCTGCGCCGCTTCGTCGAGATCGGCGCGCGCATGGCCGCCCATGCCGGCCGGGGCATCGAGCCGGTCGACGCCTTCCTCGCCCGGCATCTCGGAACGCAGGCGAGCTACCGGGCCGGGCCGCGCGTCGACGGCTGCGGCGAGGGGTCGCTGACCGAGATCCACCTCACCGCCGCGCGCCTCCTCGGCCTGCCCGACGGCGTCGCGGAGGATTTCATCGCCATCGAACTGGATTACGAGGCCACGCGCCTCGTCCCGAACCCGCTGCTGATGGAGTACCTCGCGCGCCACCGCGCGCGGGGCGGCAAGGTCGTGCTCATCAGCGACATGTACATGCACGCGCCCCAGATCGCGGACCTGCTGTCGCGCTGCGGGATCGGGCGCGAGATTTGGGACGCGCTTTTCTCCTCGGCCGATACCAAGGTGTCGAAAGCCTCGGGCGGCATCTTCGCCCGCGTGCCGGACGTGGCCGGGGCGGGCCATGTCCTCCACGTCGGGGACAGCCTGAGGGGCGATTTCGCACAACCGCGCGCCGCGGGGTGGGACTCGCTGCTGCTGCCGATTCCGCAGGCGCTCCTCGCGCGGCGGGCACAGGACCACCGGGCCTGCGAGGCGGACCTTCTGCGCTCCCACGGGATCCGCCTCGGCGCCGGGAGCGTCGCATGAAGGCCTGGAACCCCCGAACCACCGCCCCCTCCGGTCCCGAGCTCGTGCGGCGGATCGGTTACGACATCCTCGGTCCCGTCGTGCAGCGCTGGCTCCTCGCGCTGCACCAGCACCTGCTCTACCACGACGACGGGGACACGGTCGCGCTCTGGTGCGCGCGCGCCGGCGTCCGCATCCGCGACCTGCACGAGCTGTTCGCCGCGGGCCGCACCCGGGGGCCCGAGGCGCGGATGTTCTGGATCTCCCGCGTGGCCGTGGCCAAGGGCGTCTTCGGCCGCCCCGGCGGCCGGGAGGCGAGCGTCGCGCTCCTCACCCGCGAGTACCGGCACCAGCCGCTGCGCGATCTCGTGCGCGGCCTTCTGCGGAACCGGCCGGATCTGCTCGAGGGGCTCGACCTCGCCGACCGCGCGCTCGACGCGCACGGGCACAACCTGCCCGGTTGGCTGACGGTGAAGGCACCCGCGCAGCGCCGGCTCACCACCTTCCTCGAGGAGAGCTCGGCCGCCTTCGACGCGGAGGTGGACGGACTCCTCGGCGGGCGCGGCCGCGCCCTCCTGGTCGACAGCGGCTGGCAGGGCACGACGCAATCGCTGCTCGCCTCGGCCTATCCGGCGACCCGCTGGCGCGGGCTCTACTTCGGTCGCATCCTGACCCCCGCGCATGACCCCCGGATCGTTCAGGACGCCATCGGCCTCCTGTTCGAGGCCGATGACCGGGATCCGGCGATCCCCGAAACCGCCTTCGTCCGCCACCGCCACCTCGTCGAGAACCTGCTCGAGCCCGGCGCCCCCTCGATCGAGGACGTGCGCAACGGACCTGCGGGGGATGCGGTCAACCGGGCGATCGCCGCCTGCGCCGCGGCGCCCGATCCGGTGGCCGATGCCCTCTACCTGCAGGTGCGCGCCTATGTCGCCGACCACGCCGGGCAGGGTATCGCGTCCATCCTCGCCGCCCACGCGGCCGCCATGCCCGAGCTCGCGCGGATGATCCTGCGGCCCGAGCCGGCCGAAGTGCCGATCCTCGCGGGACGTGCGCGCTCGGCCGACTTGGGCAAATCCCTGAGCGTTCCAGTGGTCCTTCCGCCGACGGGGGAGGAGCACGGCGGCACACCGGAGCAGCGGATCGCCCGGGCGCTCTGGCCCGAGGGTCAGACCGCCCTCGAAACCGGCACATCCCGACCTCTCGGCGAAGGTGTCGAAGGGCCCCGCCCCGCCAAGCCCGCCCGCCGCCGCACGGTGACCGACCGGCCGCGCGTGGCGATCGTGACCCGCACCCGCAACCGGCCCGTCCTTCTGCGACGCGCCGCCGCCAGCGTCGCGGCCCAGGATTTCGGCGACTACGTCTGGACCGTCGTGAACGACGGCGGCGACCCGGCCGAAGTCGCGCGGATCCTGCAGGCCTCCCAGGTCGATCCGCGCCGCATCCGCCTTGTGTCCCACGCCGCGAGCCAGGGGATGGAGGCCGCCTCGAATGCCGGGATCGCCGCCTGCGACAGCGACTACGTGGTGATCCACGACGATGACGACAGCTGGGATCCCGCCTTCCTCGAGAAGACCGTGGACTTCCTCGACGGCCCGTCGGGCGCCCGCTACGGCGGCGTCGCGACGCACAGCCTCTACGTCTCGGAGGAGATCCGGGGCGAGGCTGTGATCGAGCACGGGCGGCACCCCTACAACGACTGGGTGCGCAACGTGCAGCTCTCGGAGATGGCCTGCGGCAACTTCTTCCCGCCCATCGCCTTCGTCTTCCGCCGCAGCGTCTGGGAGCGCGTGGGCGGCTTCAACGAGGCATTGCCCGTCCTCGGCGACTGGTTCTTCAACATGGAGGTGCTGCTCGAGGACGACATCGCCGTCCTGCCCGAGCCCCTGGCGCGCTACCATCACCGCGACCGCGGCGAGACCGAGGGAGCGTTCTACGCCAACTCGGTGATCGGCGGCATCTCCAAGCACGAGGAATTCGCCGCCGTCGCGCGCAACGCCTTCCTGCGCCGCCACGGCGAGCGGGCCGGCATCGCGGCCTCCTTCGCCCTCGGCTACGCGATGAGCGACCTGCGCGGACGGATCGAGCGCGGCATCGCGCCGTCCGGCGCCGCCAGCGGCCCCGGCTGCGGCCCCGGCGGCGGCATCGACGACCGCCTCTGGTGCGCCGC
>NZ_JBQLZP010000300.1:0-4330 GCF_052168335.1 Roseicyclus sp.
CTTCCCCCCGGCGACGGCGCAGCCGGCGCAATACATGCCGAAACGGGCGACGGCGCAGCCGGCGCAATACATGCCGAAACGGGCGACGGCGGAGCCGGCGCAAACCCTCCGGCCCCGGCGCGCCCTCACATCGTGTAGTTCAGCCCCAGGCGCCCGCCATCGACGTAGATCGTCTCGCCGGTGATGTAGCTGGCCTTGCCCGAGCAGAGGAACGCCACCACGTCGCCGATCTCGCGGGGCGTGCCGACGCGGCCGAGCGGCGTGCGCGACAGGACGCGCCGCCGCGCCTCCTCGTTGGCGTTGATCCCCGCCATCATCGCCGTGTCGATCGAGCCCGGCCCGACCGCGTTCACCCGGATGCCGTGGGGCGCCAGCGCCAGCGCCGCCGCCTTGGTCAGCTGCATCACGCCCCCCTTCGAGGCGCAGTAGGCCGGGATCGCCGGGATCGCGAGCTGCGCGTTGATCGAGGACATGTTGACGATGGCGCCCGCGATCCTCTTCTCCACCATCGTCCGCGCCGCGCGCTGGAGCGCCACGAAGCTGCCGCGCAGGTTGACGGCGATGACCCGGTCGAAGGCCTCGAGGTCGTAGCTCAGGAAATCGCCCGGCATGGCGATCCCTGCGTTGTTCACCAGCGCCGCGACCGGCCCGTGGTCGGCCTCGACGCGGTCGAACATCGCCGTCACGGCCTCGGCGTCGCCCACGTCGCAGGCGATCCCCGCCGCCGCGCCGAGCCGCGCCGCCGCCTCCGTCACGGCGTCGGCGTTCACGTCCGACAGGATCACCTCGTAGCCGTCGGCCTTCAGCGCCTCGGCGCAGGCATAGCCGATGCCCTGCGCGCCCCCCGTCACGAGGGCCAGTCCGGTGTCGCTCATCTCTCGCTCCTTCTTGCGTCTGTCGTTTCCTGCGCTCACAGCCCCTTCACCGCCTGGTTCGCCGCGAAGGCGAGCCGGTAGAGCCGCGCCCGCAGCCCCGTGGCCGCGACCGCGCGCGGCGCGCTCACCGGCAGGGGCAGGTCGGCGGGGTCCATCCCCGCGAGCAGGTCCGCCATCGCCTTGCCGAAGACGGTCCCCGTGGTGATGCCGCGCCCGTTGTAGCCGATCGGCGTCCAGAGGTTCTCGGCCAGGCGGTGGATGCGCGGCAGGTGGTCGGGCGTCAGCGCGATCTGCCCGTGCCAGGCCTCGGCGAAGTCCACCGGGCCGAGCGACGGGAAGAGCTGGCGCAGACGCTTCTCCGCCCAGCGGCGCGAGAGGCCCGAGGTCCTGTCGCCCATCACGCGCCCCATCGAGCCCACGACGAGGCGCCCGGCGAGATCCTTCCTGAGGCTCGTCATCACGGGTGCGGTGTCCCAGAGGCCGTGGCGCCCCGGCAGGATGCCGGCGCCCGCGTCTCCCAGGGGCTCGGTCGCGAACTGGAAGTAGTCGATCAGCGTGAAGCCCTGCCGCAGGCCCGGCCAGAGGTCGTCGGTATAGGCGTTGGTGCCGAGGACGACGGCGCGCGCCCGCACCGTGCCCCGGTCGGTCTCGACCACCCAGGCCCCGCCGTCGCGCCGGAGGCCCGTCACAAGCACGCCCGTCGCGATCCGCGCGCCGGCGCCCCGCGCCGCGCGCGCGAGGCCGCGCACGTAGCCCATCGGGTTGACGGTGCCCGCCCGCCGGTCGAGGAGGCCGCCCGCGAAGCCGCGCGCACCCGTCCGCTCCGCCACCTCGCCCGCGGACAGCATCTCGACCGGCGCGCCGAGGCGCCGCCATTCGTCGTGCCGCCCCTGCAGGCCCTTCAGCCCCGAGGGCGCGTGGGCGGCGTGGATCGTGCCGTTCCGCGCCGGTTCGCAGCGGATCTGGTGGCGCTCGATCAGGCCGAAGACGTAGTCGGGCGCGCCGCCGAATCGCTCGATGAAGCGCGGCCCGTAGGTCGGCCCCAGCGCCTCGCGCACCGCCGCCGGCGGATGCCACACGCCCGCGTTGACGAGGCCCACGTTCCGGCCCGAGCCGCCATGCCCGATCCGCTGCGCCTCGAGGACGAGGCAGTCGAGGCCGCCCTCGGCGGCGTGGAGCGCGGTCGAAAGCCCCGTGTAGCCGCCGCCGACGATGGCAACCTCCGCCGCCGCGTCGCGTGGCAGTGGCGCCTCGTGGTCCGGCTCCTCCGCCGTTCCGTCCCAGAGGGATACCCGCGCCGCCTCGGTCATTCCGCCCGCTCCTTCCGGCCGCTGAACGGGCCGTCCGGGGGGATGCTGCACCGCCGCCGCGGCGGGGTCAATTTGCCGTCTCGCGGCTCCCGCGTAACGTCGCGTTCGGGGCGTGTCTTTGCCGTGGCCCCGCCGCGCCCGCCTGCGTAAGCTGCCGTTCGACAAGGGGAAACGTCGCAAGGGAGGATGGCCATGAGCCTGACGCTGGACTTCACCGGCCGGAACGTCGTCGTCGTGGGCGGGACGAGCGGGATCAACCGCGGCATCGCCGAGCTCTTCGCCCGCCACGGCGCGCGCGTCGCCGTCGCCTCGCGCAAGGCGGAAAAGGTCGCCGATACCGTCGCGGCGCTGGAAGGGCACGGGGCCGAGGCCATGGGCTTCGTCGCCGACGTGCGCGACATGGGCGCCGTCGAGGCGGGGCTGAAGACCGTCCACGACGCCTGGGGCGACTTCGACGTGCTCGTCTCCGGGGC
This sequence comes from Roseicyclus sp., assembly GCF_052168335.1. Lineage (GTDB taxonomy): Bacteria > Pseudomonadota > Alphaproteobacteria > Rhodobacterales > Rhodobacteraceae > Roseibacterium. Next base: position 2,659 of record NZ_JBQLZP010000300.1, read on the forward strand.
CGCAGGCAACTTCCCGGCCAGTGTCAACGGCATGTCCGCCAACGCCTTCCGCAGCGTGGTGGACATCGACCTCATGGGCACGCTGCACGTGATGAAGGCGAGCTTTCCCTTCCTGCGCAAACCCGGCGCGAGCGTGGTGAACATCTCCGCCCCGCAGGCCTTCCTGCCGATGCCGGGGCAGGCGCATGTCTCGGCGGCCAAGGCGGGCGTGGACATGATCACCCGGACGCTCGCCATCGAGTGGGGCGCGCACGGCGTCCGCGTGAACTCGGTGGTGCCGGGGCCCATCGGCGGGACGGAGGGGATGGCGCGCCTCGCGCCCACGCCCGAAGCCATCGGCAAGGTCGCGGCCTCGGTTCCGCTGGGGCGGCTCGGCACGCCCGACGACATCGGGCACGCCTGCATGTTCCTCGGCTCGGACCTCGGAGCCTATGTCAGCGGGGCGGTCCTGCCGGTCGACGGTGGTTGGGCGCAGTCCGGCTGCGGCGGGATGGGCGCCTTCCTCGGCAAGCTGGTGCAGCAGCTCGAGGGGCAGCGCTGAGCCCGCGCCGCAGACCGTCTCAGGTGCCGTAGGCGCGCGTCTCCTCGCCCATGACTTCCTCGGCGGCGGCGAGGAGCGCGTCTGCGATGAAGTCGAGGTCCGGCCTCTTCAGCCGCGCGGGCAGGCGCACGTCGCAGGCGCGCATCAGCATTGTGCGGGTGCGCGGCAGGTCCGGCGTCTCGCCGGGGATGAACTTCCAGTTCCAGAAGGCGCGCGCGTTGTCGGTCGAGAGGCCGAAGACCTGCACCTTGACGCCGCGCCGCTCGGCGGCCGCCGCGAAGGCGCGGGCGTGCGCGTCGGTCGGCATGTCGACCAGGTTGAACTGGATCGAGTCGGGCGCCCGCTCCTCGGGCGGGAGCGCGTCCGGCACCTCGAGCCAGGGCGAGAGGTTCAGCCGGTCGGCCACGTAGTCGTGGTTCGCCCGCCCGTCGCGGACGCGGCGCGCGACCTCGGGCAGTTGCGGGCGAATCACCGCGGCCGAGAGGTTCTGGATGCGCATGTTGTAGAGCGGCAGCATGTTCTGCCAGCGGGCGAAGGCCTCCTCGAGCTCGGGGTCGTTCTGTCCCTCGGGGCCCTTGTGCTTCTTCCAGTTGTGCTCGTAGGCGCCCGACATGATGACCGCACGCGCCGCGAGGTCCGCGTCGTCGGTGATCAGGATGCCGCCCTCGCCCGCGTTCACGAGCTTGTAGGACTGGAACGAGAAGCAGCCGATCGCGCCGATCGTGCCGATCTTCCTGCCGTGCCAGAGGGTGCCGAGCGAATGGGCCGCGTCCTCGACCACGGGGATGCCGCGCGCGTCGCAGAGCGCCATGATCGCGTCCATGTCCGAGGTATGGCCGCGCATGTGGCTGATGATGACCGCGGCGATGTCGTCGTCGAGCCTCGCGCGGAAGTCCTCGATGTCGATGCGGTAGTTCTCGCCGACTTCCACGAGGACGGGGTGGCAGTTCGCGTGCAGGACCGCCGAGGGGACGGCGGCGAAGGTGAAGCCCGGGATCAGGACGCGCGCGCCCGGCGCGAGGTCGAGGGCGCGGAGCGACAGGAAGATCGCGGCCGAGCAGGAGGAGACGGCGAGCGCGTATTTCACGCCCATGAGGTCGGCGAACTCGCGCTCGAGAAGGGCGACGGGGG
>NZ_JBQLZP010000301.1:0-2410 GCF_052168335.1 Roseicyclus sp.
GACTGGGCAGGCCTCCGCCCGCTGGTCTGGGTCACGCTGGTCTACGTGGCGCTCATCGCGAGCTCCACGACGGTGTTCCTGGTGCAGTACGCCTCGATGCGGCTGCCCTCGTCGAAGGTCATGGCCTACACCTATCTCACGCCGTCCTGGGTGCTGATCTGGGAGCTGGCGCTGGGCCAGCCCGTGCCGCCGGCGCTGGTGCTGCTGGGCGTGGCGCTGAGTATCGCGGCACTCGCGCTCCTGCTCAGGGAGTGACGGATCGGGGCGTGAGGGCTCAGTCCCAGCCTTCGACCGTGGCGCGCACCTGCTCGGCCGACCACAGCCCGAGGGAGCGGATGCGCTTGGCCTTCTCGGCCGGGTCCTCGACCGTCGCGCTCGTGTCCTCCTCGATGTGGTTTTCCACCGGCTCGGGGAAGCCGAAGGGGGCCGCGCAGGGGTTGAAGCGCCGGAAGCCGCCGTTGTTGGCGAGCTTGAGGTTGACGAGGTTGTAGTGCCGCGTCGTCAGGAGCCACGGAATGCCGCTGGCCACGAAGTTGCGGAAGAACGCCTTCCGGTAGCGATCCTTCAGATGCATCATGCAGTCGCGGCACAGCATCAGGTCCGCCCGGGGCAGCGGCGTCTTCGTCACGTCCATGAGCTCGAACCGGACGCCCTCGCGCGCGTGCCGCTGCGTGTTCGCCTCGATGATGGAGCTGGCGACGTCGCCGCCGATATAGGAGACGCCCGACAGGTCGGTGTGCTGCATCCAGTGGAAATCGCCGCAGGGCGCGTCGAGGAACACCCGGACGCCGAGGCGCCGGAAGAGGTCGGGCAGAAGCGCCCGCACCACCTCCGTGGCTTCGAGGGTCGAGCCCTTTCCGGACCGGGTCTCGAGGCGGCCATCCTCGGACCAGTCCTTGCCGTCGAACGCCCGTATCATGTCCTGTCGCATGTGCCCGACCTGCCCGATGGTCCCACGTTCGGGCAAGCATGTCGCCGCGCGCGCGGGGTCGCAACGGCGGAGCGGCCGCCGCGCGTCCTGCCGGGACCGGGCTGTTGCCCTGCGGACTCAGCCGGGCGGGGCGGTTGCCAGGCCGTCCCGTGCGTCGTCGTCGCCAAGACCGGCGAACTCGCGGGCGAGGAAGGCCTCGAACGCGTCGAGGTTGACCGGCTCGAACTGGCCGAAGCCCTGCATCCAGACGGAGGCGGCCTTCAGCGCGTCGGGCTCGAGCTTGCACCACTTCACGCGGCCACGCTTCTCCTGGCTGATGAGGCCCGCGGCGGCGAGGATGACGAGGTGCTTGGAGATCGCGGCCAGCGACATCTCGAAGGGCTCGGCCACGTCCGTGACCGCCATGTCGTCCTCGAGCAGCATGGTCAGGATCGCCCGCCGCGTGGGATCGGCGAGGGCGGCGAAGACGGCGTCGAGCGGGGTCTCGCGGGACGGAAACATGCCGCCCGATATGCCACGGGGCGCCGGATCGTCAACCGGACGGTTGAATATGGGTGTCGCGCGGAATCCGTGCCAGGCCGCCCGTCCGGCGGGGTGTCGCGTTTGTCGCATCGGGGCAAGTCAAAAGGATAACAAAGGGTTAAGCCGCTGCCGCGCCGCGGCGATCCGCGTTGACTCCGGCGGACCACCCGCCTAGCTTCCCGCCGACTTCGATGGGGACCCCCGAACGGTGGCCGACGAACCCGAAAGCGACCGCCTCAAGGCGCTGGAGGAACGGCTGGAAAGGGCGCGCAGACGCGCCGAGCCGGAACGGGCCCACATGGAAGAGCACTACTCGCAGGCGCAGCTTGCCTGGCGGATGGTGATCGAGCTGGTGGCGGGTCTCGGCATCGGCTTCGGCATCGGCTTCGGGCTCGACGCGGTCCTCGGAACGCGGCCCTGGCTGATGGTGATCTTCACGCTGCTCGGCTTCGTGGCCGGCGTGAAGACGATGATCCGCTCGGCGCAGGAAGTGCAGCGGAAGCAGATCGAGGCGGCCGGGAAGGCCGCGGGCGACGAAAAGGGGTAACGGCGTGGCGACCGAAAGCACAAATACGCAGGGCAAGTCCGGCTCCGGCCGCATCGTCTTTTTCGTGCTGATCGCGGTCGCGGCGCTGCTCTTCGTGCTCGGCCTCGTGGACGAGTACACGATGGACGGCCCGAACATCCACCCGATGGACCAGTTCATCGTCGAGCCGCTCTTCGGCGACGGCCCGGTGCGCTGGTACACGCCCACGAACGTGACGCTCTGGATGGGCCTCTCCATCGCGGCGATCGCGGCGCTGATGGTGATGGGCACGGGCGGCCGCGCCGTCATCCCCTCGCGCAGCCAGTCCATGGCGGAACTCGCCTACGGCTTCGTGCGCAAGATGGTCGAGGACGTGGCGGGCAAGGACGCGCTGCCGTAGTTCCCCTACATCTTCACGCTCTTCCTGTTCA
>NZ_JBQLZP010000302.1:0-11583 GCF_052168335.1 Roseicyclus sp.
CCTCGGTGACGTCGACGAGCCAGCTCGACAGGATGCTCCAGCAGGCCGCGATCTTCCGCTGGAACGTCGAGACCATCGGCTTCAGCCCGAACGGGTTCAACGCGTACTTCCTCTTCAAGGTGCTGATCGTCCTGTTCTGCGTGCTCGTCTTCCTGCAGGCGATCGCCTTCTTCTGGCGGTCCTACCTCGAATGGGCCGAGGGCGAGGGCAGCGCGGACAAGTACCTCGACCGCGACAGCATGGGCGACGAGGCCGAGGATCTGGAACACGCCATCCACTCGGGTTCGACCTGAACCGGACCGAAGGGCGACAACGGGGACTGACGGCGCCGCGAGACGCGCCGTAACGAGGGGAAAGACAGGACGATGCTGTTCGGATTGGATGGGGTCGAGATCGGCCTGATCATCGTGTTCCTGACGCTTTTCGCGGGGATCATGACGGGCTTCCCGGTGGCCTTCGCCATCGCCGGGGCGGGCGTGATCTCCTTCGCGATCATCGCCGCGCTCGACTCCGCCGGGCTCCTGATCCACCAGGCCATCGACACGGCCTCGGCCGAGTACTCGGCGCTGGTGGCCGAAGGCGTGATCCGGGAATCGATATCCGTCTTCCGATACCCAGAGTTGCCACGCATCGAGGAGCCGCTCTTCCCCGGCGGCTGGGAAGTGGCGATGGAGCGCAACATCTCCTTCATCGTCAACCGGATGAACGAGCGCGTGATCGCCGGCCAGTCCATCGAGACGCTGCTCGCGGTGCTCATGTTCGTCCTCATGGGCATCACGCTCGAGCGCTCGAAGATCGCCGAGGAACTGCTGACCACCATGGCGCGCGTCTTCGGGCCGCTGCCGGGCGGCCTCGCCGTGTCGATCGTGATCGTGGGCGCCTTCCTCGCGGCCTCCACGGGCATCGTCGGTGCGACCGTGGTGACGATGGGCCTCCTCGCGCTGCCGACGATGCTGCGCAACAACTACTCGCCCGAGCTCGCCACCGGGGTCATCGCGGCCTCCGGCACGCTCGGCCAGATCATCCCGCCGTCGATCGTGATCGTCCTTCTCGGCACGCTCGTGGGCGACCTCTACGCCACCGGGCAGGAGACGCGCGCGCAGCTCGCCGGGTGCTCGGACGCGCTGACCTATCTCGGCGAGCCCGCGGTTCTCTCGGTCGGCACGCTGTTCCAGGCGGCGCTCCTGCCGGGCCTGTTCCTGGCGTTCCTCTACGGCGCCTACGCCTTCGGCTACGCGCTCCTGAACCCGTCCAAGGCGCCCGCCGTCGAGTTCGGCGCCAGCACATCCGAGCCGATCACCCGCAACGAGGGCCTGACCTGGTTCCTCGGCGTGCCGGCCGCGATCCTGATCGCCGTGGGCCTCGCCGGGAGCGGCGGCCTCGTCGGCAGCCAGACGGCCTTCATGTTCGAGACGGGCACGGTGCAGGAGCGCGTGCTGCGCACCAACGTTCCCGAGCGCTGCCAGGCCGCGATGATCGAGCTGCACGGCCAGGAAGCCTGGGACCGTGCCGTGGAGGTGCGCGCCTCGGGCGCGCTCGCCGCGGAGACCGAGCAGGCGGAGATGACCGAGGAGGAGATCGCGGCGGCCTTCGAGGAGCGGCGCGCGAACGTGGCGCCCATCGGCTCGGGCGTCGCGACGATCTTCATCCTCTTCGCGCTGATCTTCACCGTCGCCCGCGGCGTCGCGCCGAGCGCCAATTCCACGCCGCTCATCGTGGGGGCTGCCGGTGTCGTGCTGGCGCTCCTGTTCGACATCGTGTTCCTGACGCCCGCCACGGGGGACGGGGCGACCTTCCTGATCCTCGCGGTGCCGACGATCCTCGCGCTCTACGGGGCGCGGGAAGCCTTCGCGCGGATGGCGCGCAACGACCTCCTGCGCGTCGTGTTCCCGCCGCTCATCCTGATCGTGGCCGTGCTCGGCTCGATCCTCGGCGGCATCACGAACCCGACGCCGGCGGCGGCCCTCGGGGCGGCGGGCGCCATCATGCTCGCGGCCTATCGCAAGCTGAAGGAGGAGAACGGCAAGTCGAAGATCGTGATCTGGGCGAGCTTCGCCATCGTCATCATGATCCTGCTCGGGGTGAACTTCGACCTGCGGATCACGCGCGAGGTCGTGCCCTTCGAGGACTGGGTCGCCTACGTGCTCGCGCAGATCGCCTACCACTTCGCGTTCTTCGGGCTGCTGTTCTCGTGCTGGGTGCTCTACCGCACCTCGGTCCTCAGCCCGGTCGTGCGCGAGACGGCGAAGGTCACGTCGATGGTCTTCACCATCCTCATCGGCTCGCAGCTCCTGAACCTGGTGCTCATCTCCTTCGGGGGCGAGCACCACATCCAGCAGTATCTCCGCAGTTTCGACAACGAGTTCGTGGTGTTCTTCGTCGTCATGGCGATCCTGTTCATCCTCGGCTTCGTGCTCGACTTCCTCGAGATCATCTACATCGTCATCCCCATCGTGGGCCCGGTGATCTACGGGGGCACGCTCGATCCGGCCTGGGTCACGATCATGATCGCGGTGAACCTGCAGACCTCGTTCCTGACGCCGCCCTTCGGCTTCGCGCTGTTCTACCTGCGCGGGGTCGCGCCACCGCAGGTCACGACCGGGCACATCTACCGGGGCGTCATCCCCTTCGTGCTGATCCAGGTGATCGCGCTGGTGCTGCTCTACTTCTTCCCGGGGATCGTGACGATCCTGCCGGACCTGCTGGGCTAGCGGGAAGACATCGGACGGGGAGGGGGGCTTCGGGCCCCCCTTCGCATGTCCGGCGAGACGGTTCAGGCGGGCGCGATGAGGTCCCAGAGGTTGCCCCAGGGATCGCGCCATTGCGCGACGCGCCCATAGCTCTCGTCGCGGGGCGATTCGAGGAAGGTGCCCCCCGCCGACACGATCCGCGCGGCATCCCGGTCGAAGTCTCTCGTCATGAGGAAGAAGGCCACGCGGTCTCCCGCCTGCCGCCCGAGGGCGGCCTCCTGCGCCTGCGTCGTGGGCCGCGCCAGCACCAGCGCCGTCCCGCCCGCCTCCGGCGCCACGACGACCCAGCGCTTGCGGCCCTGGTCCTCGTCCTGCACGCAGCGCCAGCCGAGCCCGCCCACGAAGAAGGCGAGGCCCGCCTCGTAGTCGGGGACGAGCAAGGTCACGAGGCCGAGCACGGCCTCAGCCGGCGCGAAGGTCGGGGAGCGTGATCTGCGCCACCTGCTGCGCGATCGGATCGACCGAGAGCGGGTGCGTCTGGTTGGAGTAGTCGGACGGCTTGCCGATCGGCTTCCACGCGCCCTCGACATAGACCTCGAGCGCGGGGAACTGCGCCTTGTAGCCCATCTTCTCGGACCCCGGCACCCAGTAGCCGAGGTAGACGTAGGGCAGCCCCGCCTCGCGCGCGAGGGCGACGTGGTCGAGGATGATGTAGGAGCCGAGCGAGTTCTTCACATGCTCGGGATCGAAGAAGGAATAGACCAGGCTCAGCCCGTCATCGAGGATGTCGGTCAGGCAGACGGCGGTCAGCGCGTCGTCGCGGGACCGGTCGCGATACTCGACCAGCCGCGTCTTGACGGGCGTTTCCTCGATCATCGCTGCGAATTCGAAGACGTCCATGTCCGCCATGCCGCCGTCGGCGTGGCGCGCGTCGAGGTAGCGGCGGAAGAGGGCGTATTGCTCCTCCGTGGCCCAGGCCGAGCGGGCCGAGCGCACGAGGCGCGCGTTGCGCTTCAGCACGCGCTTCTGGCTGCGGCGGGGCGCGAAGTCGGCGACCCGGATGCGCGCCGAGAGACAGGCCGCGCATTCCGTGCAGGAGGGGCGGTAGAGGACGTTCTGCGAGCGGCGGAAACCCTGCTTGGAGAGCGCGTTGTTCAGCTTCTCCGCCTGCTCGCCCTGGAGGGCGGTGAACAGCTTCCGCTCGCGCCGCCCCGTGAGGTAGGGGCAGCCCTGCGGGGCCGTCACGTAGAATTGTGGCGCGATTGGCAGCGTGTGGCGCATGAAGGTCGTCCGAAGGCGTCGTCCGTGTGTCGTCGTCGCAGCAGAGCCTGCCTCAGCCCGCACCCGGGCCGCAACACGTTTTTTCCGTCCTGGTTATCTGGGGCGGTTGATGGCCGCCGTCCCGAGGATGTGATCGTGCAGGCCCTGGTGGCGCCGCGAGGCGGCGATCAGGCCGATCGACACGAGTTGAAGGATCACCGAAGCGGACAACGCCAGGTAGCAGAAGGTATGCACCATCGCCTCGCCGCCCGAGAAGCGGCGGCCGAGCCCGTTGCGCAATTCGATGTTCATCAGCCGCATCCCCAGCGTCGCCGACCCCGAGGCGATCGTCGCCGAGCGGTAGAGGAAGGCCACCACCATGTAGAGAATCGGCCAGACCCAGAGCAGCACCGTCAGCGTCAGGAGCCCCAGCACCAGCGAGATCGTCGCGATGATCAGGACGTCCACGACCCAGGCGAAGAGGCGCTTGGCCGGCACGCCATCGTAGAAGGCGTGATCGTATTCGGGGTCGGGCAGTCCAGCGGCATGGGTCATGGCGTGTGTCATGTCTCGGTCTCGCGCATTCCGGAATATTTCATGTGGTCGCGGCCTGCCCGGACTTGAAGGGGGGAGAGGGGCCGGGCGGCCGCGACCGGGGCCGCGGCGAGGGGTGCGCCGCGGGGTGTCGTGCCCCCCGCCGTCAGGGGCGGAGGGACGTCGTCGCTCAGGCGCCGGCCTGCTCGGTGCCGGACTTGCGGTTCCGCTCGTCCATGAACTGGTCGAACTCGGACTTGTCCTTGGCGTCCCGCAGGCGCTGGAGGAAGCTCTCGAAGGCCTCCTGCTCCTCCTCGAGGCGGCGCAGCGTGTCGGCCTTGTAGGCGTCGAAGGCGCTGTTGCCCGAAGACCGGAAGGAATGGCGGGACATGTGGCGGCTCTTGCCGCAGCTTCCGTTGAACATGCGTTTGCTCCAGATCATGTAGGCGAGGAGGGCGAGGCCGATCGGCCAGAACAGGATGAAGCCGAGCACCATGGCGGCGATCCAGGCGCCCTTGCCACGGGCGTCGAGCCAGGCTTCGGCGCGGCCGAACCAGCCCTGGGCCTCCTGGATCATCGGGGTGGAGGTCGTGGACATGAGGTCTCCTTTCTGTCGCCGCGGGACGCTGCGGCTCATGTTAATGTTAATCACATTAACGAATATGGAGAGCTTTCAGGCCCGCGCAAGAGGGAAGTGAATCTTTTTCACATCTTTTCGGCAGGGCCGCCCGACAGGGCGTCCGTGGACACCCAATGCCACGCCACGCCGAAAAAAAGCCCCGCACGAGCGGCGGGGCGGGACAATGCCAAGACCATGCCAAGACGAGACGAGGTATCGGTCTTTCCGCTGCCCGGCGCTTCGGCACGAGGTGCACCTAGCCGTCTAGTTCGCCGCGCGCCGGGCGTAGATGCGGACATATCTTGGAGTGTCGAGTGGCAGTGTGCCACATGTGGACGCAACGTCAAGTCCCGTCGGCGGGTCTCAGCCGCTCCGCCCGCGCGCCTCGAACCGCGGCAGCATGGCCGAGAAGTCCCGGCCGCGCCCGTCCTCCCGCTCGACGAAGGCCTCGTAGAGCGACGCGGCGAGCTGCCCCATCGGCGTGTCGGCGTCCGCCGCCTCCGCCGCCTCCTGGGAAAGGCGCAGGTCCTTCAGCATGAGATCGGCCGCGAAGCCGGGGCGATAGCCGTTGTCCGACGGGCTCTTCGGCCCGATGCCGGGGGCGGGGCAGTAGGTCGTCAGCGACCAGCTCTGCCCCGAGGAGGTCGAGACCACGTCGAACATCGCCTGCCGGTCGAGCCCCAGCTTGTCGGCCAGCGCGAAGGCCTCGCAGGTGGCGATCATGGTCACGCCGAGGATCATGTTGTTGCAGATCTTCGCGGCCTGCCCGTTGCCCGCGGGCCCGCAATGGACGGCCTTGCGCCCCATCACCTCGAAGAGGGGCGCGGCCGTCGCGAAGGCTTCCTCGCTGCCGCCCACCATGAAGGTCAGCGTGCCCGCCTCGGCCCCGCCGACCCCGCCCGAGACCGGCGCGTCGAGAAGGCCGATGCCCGCGGCCTCCGCCTCGGCCGCCACGGCGCGGGCCGAGGCCACGTCGACGGTGGAACAATCCAGCAGCACAGCGCCGGGGCGCATCGCCGGCAGCACCTCGGCCGCCACGGCCCGCAGGATGGCGCCGTTGGGCAGCATCGTGACGACGACATCCGCGCCCTCGGCCGCCTCCGGCCCGCGCGCGGCCTGCGCCACGCCCGGGACCGTCACGCCCGTCACGTCGAAGCCCGTGACCGCGTGCCCGGCCTTCGCGAGGTTCGCCGCCATCGGCGCGCCCATGTTGCCCAGCCCGATGAATCCGATCTTCATGGCGCTCTCCCTTCGCCTAGAGTTTCAGCGTGTCCGCGCCGAGCGGCAGGAGCATGCCCGCCACCTCCATCGCCCCGGCGCCGTCCATCGCCTCGTGCCGCCAGCGCGGCGCCCGGTCCCTGTCGATGATCGCGGCCCGGATCCCCTCGAGGAAGTCGCCCTTCTCCATCGCCCGCGACGTGAAGCGGTATTCCAGCTCGAGCGCCCCCTCGATCGTGTCGCGCCCCCGCGTGCGGTGGATCAGCTCGACCGTAGCGGCCATCGAGAGCGGGCTGTTCTTCGCCATCGCCTCGAGCGCGCGCGCGGCGACCGGGCTCTCGGAGCGCCGCAGCAGGTTCAGGATGTCGCGCAGCGTCTCGCCCGAGAAGAGGCGGTCGATCTCCGGCCGCTCGACGGCCAGCGGGCTGTCCGGAGCGGGCAGGGCGGCGCGGTCGACCGCCTCCCAGTCGCCGGTCTCGCAGAGTTCGGCCTTCAGCGCCGGCCAGGCCCCCTCGGGCACGAAATAGTCCGCGAAGCCCGCGTGGATCGCGCAGCCCGGCCCCATCCGCGCCCCCGTGACGCCGAGATACTCCCCGAGCCGCCCCGGCGCGCGGGCCAGGATCAGCGAGCCGCCCACGTCCGGCACGAGGCCGATGCCGCATTCGGGCATGGCGATCCGCGCGCTCTCGCCCACCACCCGGTGCGAGCCGTGGCAGCCCACCCCGACACCGCCCCCCATGGTGAAACCCTGGAGAAAACTCGCCACGGGCTTGGGGAAGTTGAACATCCTGGCGTTCATCCGGTACTCGTCCGCCCAGAAGCGCCGCCCGTAGTCGTAGTCGCCCGCCTTGCCCGTGGCATACATCTCCTGGATGTCGCCGCCCGCGCAGAAGGCCTTCTCCCCCTCGGCGTCCATCACGAGCAGCGCCACCGCCTCGTCCCCCGCCCAGGCGTCGAGCGCGCCCTCGATGGCGCGGCACATGTCCCAGGTCAGCGCGTTCAGGGCCTGCGGCCGGTTCAGCGTGATCCGCCCCGCGCGCCCCTCCGTCCGGATATGGATGTCCCCGCTCATGCGCGATCCCGCTCCTTCATCTTTCTTCAAATACGCAAGAAAACCGCGACGCCCGCCCCTCAGCGCGCGGCCAGCATCTGGCGCGCGACGATCATCCGCATGATCTCGTTGGTGCCCTCGAGGATCTGGTGAACCCGCAGGTCGCGCACGATCTTCTCGATCCCGTAATCCGCCAGATAGCCGTAGCCGCCGTGGAGTTGCAGGCACTGGTCCGCCACCCGGCTGCCCGCCTCGGTCACGAACTTCTTGGCCATGGCGCAGGCCTTGGTGGCGTCGGGCGCGCCGGTGTCGAGCTTCCAGGCCGCCTGGCGCAGGAGCGTGCGCGCGGCCTCGAGCTCGATCTCCATGTCGGCGAGGCGGAACTGCAGCGCCTGGAACTGGTCGATCGTCTTCCCGAAGGCCTTCCGCTCGCCCATGTAGAGGAGCGTCGCGTCGAGCGCCGCCTGCGCCGCCCCGAGCGAGCAGGCCGCGATGTTGAGCCGCCCGCCGTCGAGCCCCATCATCGCGTAGCGGAAGCCGTGCCCCTCCTCGCCGAGGAGGTTGCCCGCAGGCACCGCGCAGGCGTCGAACTGCACCTGGCGCGTCGGCTGCGAGCGCCATCCCATCTTGTCCTCGAGCCCCCCGAAGGACAGGCCCGGCGTGCCGTCCTCGACGACGATGGCCGAGATGCCCCTCGGCCCGTCCTCGCCCGTGCGCGCCATGACGATGTAGGCGTCCGAATAGCCGCCCCCCGAGATGAAGGCCTTGGTCCCGTCGAGCGTGTAGCCCTCGTTGGTGCGCGCCGCCCGCGTCTTCAGCGCCGCCGCGTCCGAGCCCGAGCCGGGCTCCGTCAGGCAGTAGGAGAAGAAGATCTCCATCCTCAGGGCGCGGGGCAGGAACCGTTCGCGCAGCTCGTCCGAGGCGAAGGTGTCCAGCATCTTGGCGCACATGTTGTGGATCGAGAGGAACGCCGCCACCGAGGCGCAGGAACGCGAGAGCGCCTCGAAGACCAGCGTCGCGTCGAGCCGCGAGAGACCCGCGCCGCCGTTCTCCTCGCTCACGTAGAGCCCGCCGAAGCCGAGCTCGGCCAGTTTCGGCCAGAGCGCCTTGGGGATCGTGCCCTCCGCCTCCCACGTGCGCGCGTGGGGCGCGATCTCCGCCTCGCCGAAGGCGCGGGCCATGTCGAGGATGGCCTCCTGTTCCTCGCTGAGGGCGAAATCCATGGGCCTGCCTCCCTGCCTGCCGGTGGAACTGAACGCTCGTTTAATTAGCGGGTGTCGGAGGCGTTTTGCAAGCCGGTCGCGCGGTCAGAGATCGGCGTGGAATTCCTCGATCAGGTGCTGCACGACGGCGCGCATGGCCTCCGCCCCGCTCGCCCCCGCCGCCAGGGCCGCCGCCTGCACGGCCCGCTGCCGGTCGGAGGAGGTGCCGCGCGCCGGGATCTCGGCCAGCCGCTCCAGCTCCGCCGCGCAGCCGAGCGCCTCGGCGTCCTCGGCGAGGATCTCCACCATCTCGGCCGCGAGCCCGGCCACCGGCACGATCTTCTGCCGCCCGAAGTCGATCAGCCCCTCCGACACGCCGTAGCGCTGCGCGCGCCAGCGGTTCTCGTTCACGAGGAAGCGGTCGTAGATGCGCCAGCGCAGGTTCGACTGCCGGAGCCGCGCGAGATGGCGCACGAGGCACTGCACCGTCGCCGCCAGCGTCAGCGCGTCCTCCATCCGGGGGCAGACATCGCAGATTCGCGTCTCGAGCGTGGGGAAGCGGTGCGAGGGGCGCAGGTCCCACCAAATCTTGGTCGTGTCCTCGATCAGGCCGAGGTCGATCAGCGTGCCGGTGGTGCGCTCGTATTCCTTCCACGAGGCGAAGCGCGGCGGCAGGCCCGTGCGCGGCAGGTTGTCGAACACGGTCAGCCGGTAGGAGGCGAGGCCGGTATCCTGCCCCTGCCAGAAGGGCGAGGAGGCCGAGAGCGCCAGCAGATGCGGCAGGAAGTAGCTGAGCTGGTTCATCAGGTCGATGCGCTGCTCGTCGTCGGGCAGGCCGACATGGACATGCATCCCGCAGATCAGCATCCGCTGCGCCACGCCGCCGAGATCGCGGGCGAGCTGGTTGTAGCGGTCGCGGTCCGTTTGGTGCTGCTCCTTCCAGTCGGCGGAGGGGTGGCAGGACACGGCGACGGGGGCGAGCCCGTAGCGCGCCGCGCAGTCCGAGACGGTGGCGCGCAGGCGGCGCAGGTCCTCGCGCGCGGCGGGAATGTCGGCGCAGACCCGCGTGCCGATCTCGATCTGGCATTGCAGGAACTCGGGGCTGACCTGCCCCTCGAGTTCGGCCGCGCAGGCCTCCATCAGGCCGTCCGGCGTCTCGGCCAGGGCGCCGGTCTCGCGGTCGACGAGGAGGTATTCCTCCTCGATGCCGAGTGTGTAGGGGCGGTCGGTCACGCAGTCTTCCCGGGCGGTTCGGGCCGAGGATGGCGCGGAACGAGGGGCGATGCCAAGGCGGAATGCGCCGTCGGACCGGCGCAATTATGCTCTGGCGGGTGAAGAATACGTGTTCAAGAGGCCGGAATTGATGGCGTTCCAGCTTCAATCAACCGCTGTGAGCAGGATTGTCCGCCAATTCCGCAATATCTGCCATGTATCTGTTCCTGAAGGCAGAACAGTCGAAAATCGGTCAAAATCCTGGCGACAATGTGGCGGCCGTCAGATAGTTAATAAAACACGAAGACGGACTTTCCATGGAAAGGATTAAAGAGGGAACGAAAATGAAGTTTTCCGGACTCAAATTGCTTATCGCCGCCGGCATGCTGGCCCTGTCCGCCGGTGCGGCCAGCGCTGCATCCGTCAGCTTCAACCTGGGGACTGGCCCGGGCAGCGACGTGACGTCGAACAGCGGCACCGCCGTCCGCGCCATCAGCGACGGTCTGCGCGTGCACATCACGGGGCGCGTGTTCCGGCACGGCATCGGCTCGACCTCGGCCACGTCGGACGCCACCGCGTGGAGCAACGGGATCGGCCTGCTGCGCAATCAGTGGCACCACGACTCGCATCTCGTGGACGGGCACTACGACGAATACCTGATGCTGAACTTCAGCGAGGAGGTCCGCCTCACGTCGCTGACGTTCTCCTATGCCGACCACCGCGACGACTGGCGCGTCTACAGCGGCAGCTTCGCCGACTTCACCTTCGAGGACAGCGGCCAACTGTCGAACGCGGGCTTCGTGCAGACGGCGCTCGTGGACAGCCTCGCGCTCGGCACCCACTTCCTGGTCGGAACGCGGAACTCGCACTCCGGATGGAAGCTGCAGGGCCTGACGGTCGACCTGGCCCCGGTGCCGCTGCCGGCCACGGGTCTCCTGCTGCTGGCGGGCCTCGGCGGCCTCGCGGTGATGCGCAAGCGTCGCGCCGCAGCCGCTGCCGTCGCCGCCTGACCGGACCGGCATTCGCCAAGGGAATCGGGCGCCTGCGGGCGCCCGATTTCGTTGCGCGGACGGGCCTCCGCCGTCTTGCAGGGGCGGCCGCCGCGGTCTACTTCCCGCTGCGGCGCAACGCGGGACGGCATCGGGCCTCCCGCCGGCGCGGCGTTTCGGGTGCCTCGGTGTCCTCCCCCACATTCGACTGCACGGCCTGCGGGGCCTGCTGCTTCGGCGGTCACGACCGCTATGTCGCCCTCCTGCCGGAGGATCGCGGCCGCGCGATCCCGGCCTCGGCCACGACCGAGATCGAGGGCCGCCGCTACATGACGATGGCCTGCGGGCATTGCGCGCAACTGACCGTGACGGCCGGGGGCCGCACGCTCTGCGCCATCTACGAGGACCGACCCGAGGCCTGCCGCGCCTTCCGCGCCGGCAGCTTCGAGTGTCTCAAGGCGCGCGCCCACCGGGGCCATCTGGCGGAAGCGCTGCGGGACTTCGCCAGGGCGCAAACGGAATCGGCGCCGCCCCTGCCGGGACCGGCGCCGGTGGTGTTGCCGGGGGCGGTGCTGACCCCGCCCGAGGAGCCGCTCAGTCCATCGGCTTGAAGTTGAAGGCCGCGCCCTCCTTGATGCCCGAGGGCCAGCGGGCAGTGATCGTCTTGGTGCGCGTGTAGAAGCGGAAGGCGTCCGGCCCGTGCTGGTTCAGGTCGCCGAAGCCCGACTTCTTCCAGCCGCCGAAGGTGTGGTAGGCCAGCGGCACCGGGATCGGCACGTTGATGCCGACCATGCCGATGTTGACCCGC
>NZ_JBQLZP010000303.1:0-2165 GCF_052168335.1 Roseicyclus sp.
GGCCAAGGGCTGGACGGCGCTCCTCGGCACGCTCGGGCCCGAGGGTGCCGCCCGGCCCGTGGCGCTCGGCGACGGGGGCGCCGTCAAGGCGCCACCGGGCGTGGGTCCTAAGCTCGCGCAGCGGGTGGTGAACGAGCTGAAGGACAAGGCCCCCGCCGCGATGGCCGCGGGCGGCGGTGCGCTGGTCGAGCCCGCTCCCGCCGCGCCCCGCAAGGCGCCCCCCGCCGCCTCCGGCAGCGGCGCGGCGCAGGCCGAGGCGCTCTCCGCGCTCCAGAACCTCGGCTATGCCCCTGCCGACGCCGCCCGAGCCGTGGCCGAGGCAGCGGGCGAGGCGCCCGAGGCGGGCACGCCCGCCCTCATCCGCGCCGCGCTGAGGCGTCTCGCGCCCAGGGACTGACGGCTGGCCGCGCCCGCGCCTCTGCGCCATAAGGGACACGCGATGACCGAACCCGACCCCACGCTCCGGCCCGACCGCCTCCCCGAGGATGCCGACCGCGCCCTCCGGCCGCAGAGCCTCGACGACTTCATCGGCCAGGAGGAGGCGCGCGCCAATCTCCGCGTCTTCACCGAGAGCGCGCGGATGCGCGGCGAGGCGATGGACCACGTCCTCTTCCACGGGCCGCCCGGCCTCGGCAAGACGACGCTCGCGCAGATCATGGCGCGCGAGCTCGGCGTGAACTTCCGCATGACGAGCGGCCCGGTGCTGGCCAAGGCGGGCGACCTCGCGGCGATCCTGACCAACCTCGACGCGCGCGACGTCCTCTTCATCGACGAGATCCACCGCCTGAACCCGGTGGTGGAGGAGGTGCTCTACCCCGCGCTCGAGGATTTCGCCCTCGACCTCGTGATCGGCGAGGGGCCGGCCGCGCGCACCGTGCGGATCGAGCTCCAGCCCTTCACCCTCGTCGGCGCGACGACCCGCCTCGGGCTCCTGACCACGCCGCTCCGCGACCGCTTCGGCATCCCGGTGCGGCTCAACTTCTACACCGTGGCGGAACTCGACCACATCGTGCGCCGCGGCGCGCGCCTCGCCGGCGTCGAGGCCGAGCCCGACGGCACGCTCGAGATCGCCGCCCGCGCCCGCGGCACGCCGCGCATCGCCGGCCGGCTCCTGCGCCGCGTCATCGACTTCGCGCTGGTCGAGGGCGACGGACGCCTGACCCGCGCGGTGGCCGACGGTGCGCTGACGCGGCTCGGGGTGGACAGGCTCGGCCTCGATGCCGCCGACCGGCGCTATCTCACCCTCATCGCCGAGAACTACGGCGGCGGCCCCGTGGGCATCGAGACCATCGCCGCGGCGCTGGCCGAACCGCGCGACGCGCTCGAGGAGGTGATCGAGCCCTACCTCCTCCAGCAGGGCCTCATCGCCCGCACCCCCCGCGGACGGATGCTCGCCGCCAAGGGCTGGCAACACCTGGGCCTGCCTCCGCCGGGACGATCCGACCAGGGCGACCTCTTCTGACCGGCGATCCCGTTCCGAGGCTCGCCGCCACTCGGTCACCGAAGCCCCCCCGACCGCGAGCCCGTCCGCCGGGAGGCCCCCCGCGGCTCCTTCGGGTCGCAGCTCCCCGTTGCGGGCACGGGGATCGCACCGATACGCCAAGGATCCAGCCCGGACGCGGGGCCCTCCCGCGCGAGGCGACCGCAAGCCCCGGCACGGGCGGCGGCGCAGGCCCGCCCGCCGGAGGCCTGCGTCTCCACCCGCCGTGGGGGGGCGTCGGCCCCCCGATCCCCCCACCGCGCGTCCGCGTCCGGTCGGCCCCCCGAGCCGGACGGATGGCAGCCCCCACCTCGCCGGTCCCGCGGCCGTTCGCCCGCACCCGGTCGCAGGATCGGCTTTGTCGGCCGGCGCCCTTCGGCTCTGGACGGCCGACCCGGTTCGGAGGCCGCGCCCGCCCCACCGGATCGCCCCGACCCCACCGTATCGCCCCGATCCGACCGGGCCGGCCCGCGCAATTGCCCGCTCCGCCGACGCCCCACCTCGGGGGAGACGGGGCTGCGGCGCACCCCCCTTCCCCCGACGGGTCCGCCTCCGCCGCAGCACCCTCCGCGATCGGCCTCCGTCACGGGCACCGCCGGGCCGCCGCATCCGCCGAGGGGTCCGCCCGCCCTCCGCACCGCCCATGCCTGCCCCGCTTCATCTTTCCTCAAATACCGCCGGGGAG
>NZ_JBQLZP010000304.1:0-17373 GCF_052168335.1 Roseicyclus sp.
CACGCCGCGCGCCTGAAGGGCACGCGGCCGATCGCCGAGGTCGACCTCGACGCCTACGACGCGATCTTCGTCGCGGGCGGGCAATCGCCGATGGTCACGATGATCGACGACACCGATCTCCACGCCTTCGTCGCCCGCGCCTACGAGGCCGGGAAGATCGTGGCCGTGGTCTGCCACGGCACCTGCATCCTGCTGAAGACGCGGCTTTCGAACGGGGATCTGCTCGTGAAGGGCAGGACCTGGACCGGCTTCGCCGACAGCGAGGAGGCCTATGCCGACGCCTTCGTCGGCATGAAGATCCAGCCGTTCTGGATCGAGGAGGAGGCGAAGAAGCTGCCGGACACGAACTTCGTCGTCGCGGGCATGTTCAAGCCCTTCGCGGTCCGCGACGGGAACCTGATCACCGGGCAGCAGCAGTATTCCGGGGCAGCCGCCGCCGAGCTGGTCGTGGAGGCGCTGGGTCGGTGAACATCGACGCGGTGGAACGGGGCGACAGCGCCATCCGAACCGGGTCGCCCGGCGCTATTCCAGGTCCTCCTGGATGTATTCGGGCGATACGTGGATGTCCGTCGTCTCGAGTCGTCCCGGCCCGAGGTTCTCGAACTTGTGCGGCGTGCCCGCCGGCGCGAGCAGGATGTCGCCTGCCACCGCCTCGACGATCTCGTCGCCGATCGTGAAGCGGGCGCGGCCTTCGCGGACGATGAAGACCTCGTCGTAGGGGTGCCGGTGCAGGACCGGGCCCGCGCCGATGCGTTCATTGGAGAAGAACAGGACCGTCACGCCGGTCCCGATGGCCTTCCCTTCGAAACGCCCCCTCCATTCGGCCGGGTCCCTGGCCCAGTCCGCCCGTTCCAGCTTGATCGCCATTCCAGTCCCTCCCCCTCGATCCTCGCGGTCTCATGCGCCGACAGCGTGTCACATCACGCCGGGCAGGCCAGAGAGAATTCGGAATGCGGCTCCCCGATGCGGTCGAGGGTCCACATGGTGCCGTACCGACCGCTGATCGCGCCGGCGCGGCTGTAGTCTGGTCCGCGCGCATTCGGCGTCGCCGGCATCTCGGGGAAGCGATCCCCTCCCCATTCGCCCGCCCCCCATGTCGGGCGCCGCAGCTCTGGGTCGGGTGACCGATGGGTGACCGTCGCTTGTGTATCGTCCGCCTGTTGCAGCGCGAGGCCGGCGGGTCCACACTGACGTCATGCAGTCCGAAGACGCAGGTTCCGCGTGGCCGCTGTGGTCGGGCGAGATGTCGAGGAGACTGCGCGACCATGACTGGGAGCGCACGCCCCTCGGAGCGCATGGGACGTGGCCTGCCGCGCTGCGCACGCTGGTGTCGGTCATGCTCAACTCGAACCAGCCGATGTTCATCGTCTGGGGCAGCGCGCGGACCCTTCTCTACAACGACGGTTACGCCGACATCCTCGCGGCCAAGCACCCGACGGCGCTCGGACGCGATTTTCTCGAGGTCTGGCACGAGATCCGCGAAGACCTGGTGCCGATCGTCGAAAAGGCCTTCGCGGGCCACCCGGTCTACATGGACGACATCGAGCTCTGGATGCAACGCCGGGGCTTTCCCGAGGAAACGCATTTCAGCTTCAGCTATACGCCGATCTTCGATGAGGACGGCGGGGTCTCGGGGTTCTTCTGCCCATGCGTGGAGATCACCCGACAGATTCTCGCCGAGCGGGCCTTGCGCCTCAGCGAGGACCGCCAGGCCTTTCTGGTCAGGCTCGGCGACGCCCTGCGGCCGCTCCAGGACCCCGTCGAGGTCCAGACCACGGCCGCGCGGCTCCTCGGCGCGCACCTTGGGGCGAACCGGGTCGCGTATGCCGAGGATGCCGGTGACGGCGACGCGGTGGTCGTGACGAGAAACTACACGAGCGGCGTTGCGGGCGTCGAGGGGCGATACCGCTATCTCGACTTCGGCGAGAACCTCGTGCGGGAACTGCGGCAGGGCCGGACCGTCGCGCGCCCCGACATCCCGAACGATCCCGTCCTGAACGCCCGGGAAAAGGAGATCCACGCCGCCCTCGGCCTGGCCGCGACGCTGAACGTCCCACTCGTCAAGTCGGGCGAACTCGTGGCGATCCTCGCCGTCCACTACGTGGCGCCCCACGATTTCACGGACGCGGAGATCGCGCTGGTCCAGGAGGTGGCGGAACGCACCTGGGCGGCGGTCGAGCGCGCCCGCTCGGACCTGCGCCGCCAGGAGAGCGAGGAGCTCTACCGGCTCATCGTGAAGGGCGCGCGGGACTACGCCATCTTCACGATGGACGGCGACGGCGTCGTCACCTCCTGGCCGCCCGGCGCGGAAGCGGTCTTCGGCTGGAGCGAGGAGGAGATGGTCGGCCATTCCTTCGATCGAACCTTCACGCAAGAGGACCGCGCGCAAGGCGCCCCGGCCGCGGAGCTCGCGCAGGCGGCGCGCGAGGGCAGCGCACCGGACATCCGCTGGCACGAGACACGCGACGGCTCGCGCGTGTTCATCGAAGGCTCGGTCCTGTCGCTCGAGCGCACGGGAACGGGCCGCCGTGGCTTCATGAAGATCGGGCAGGACGTCACCGAGCGTCGCCGCGCGGCCGACAGGCTGTCCGAAAGCGAGGCCCGGCTGTCCGCGATGTTCGCGGGCGCCTCGGTCGGCCTGTCCGAGATATCGCCCGACGGGCGCCTGTTGCGCGTGAACGACGAGCTCTGCCGCATCCTCGGGCGCACGCGCGAGGACCTCCTGAACCTCGGCGTCCCCGACGTGACGCATCCCGAAGACCTGCCCAAGACGCTGGAAGCGGTCGGACGGGTCTTGCGCGGCGAGGTCTCCGGCGCCGAAAGCGCCATCGACAAGCGGTATCTCCGCCCCGACGGCACGATCGTCTGGGCCAGCAGCCGCGCCACCTTGCTTGCGGCGACCGATGGCGGCCCGGGCAACCTGCTTGCCGTCACGGTCGATCTGACAGATCGCAAGGCCGCCGAAATGGCCTTGCAGGAAAGCGAGGCACGCTTCCGACAGTTCGGGGACGCATCGTCGGACGCCCTCTGGATCAGGGATGCCGACACGCTGGAGTGGGAATACCTCAGCCACGCCTTCGACCGCATCTACGGCGTACAGCGCGAGGTCGCGCTCGAGACCCCGAGCATCGGCTTCCTCATGAACCTCGTCGTCCCGGAGGATCGCGAGGCGACCCATGCGGCCATCCGCGACCTCAGACAGGGCGCGCGGTCCTACGAGTATCGCATCCGCCGCCCGTCGGACGGGGCGGTGCGCTGGCTGCGGACGGAAGGCTTCCGGCTGGTCAGCCCGGACGGACGCGTCGAGCGTCTCGGAGGGATCACGCATGACGCGACCGAAGAGAAGGAAACCGCCGACCGGATGGAGGTTCTGGTCGCCGAGTTGCAGCACCGTACCCGGAACCTCATCGGCGTGGTCAGGGCCATGTCGGCACGCACGTTGCGCGGGAGCACCTCGCTCGAGGACTACGGACAGCGCTTCGGCGAGCGGCTGGAGGCGCTCGCGCGGGCGAACGGCCTCCTGTCCCGGCTGGAAGAAGGGGATCGGGTGACGTTCGACGATCTGATCGAGACGGAACTGCGCGGACACGGAATCCTGGACGAGGCCGGATACGGGTCGCAGGTTACGGTGGCCGGGCCGAGGGGGATCGGCCTTCCCTCCGCATCGGTGCAGACGCTCGCCCTGGCGCTGCACGAACTGCTGACCAACGCGGCGAAGCACGGCGCCCTGAAGACGCCGGACGGGCATCTGAGCATCGCGTGGGACGTCGCGAGGGGCAGCCCGCGGAGGCTCCGCTTCGAATGGCGCGAGACGGGCATCCGTGTCGCCGACACGGACCCTGCCCCGCGGCCCGGCGGCTACGGCCGCGAGCTGATCGAGCGGGCGCTGCCCTACCAGCTCGGCGCGGAAACGACATACGTTCTGGAACCCGATGGCCTTCGCTGCGTCATCATGCTGCCACTCCCGGAGCGGCGCAGGAGGACGGGACATGAGCAGTGACATCGCCGACCTCGCGCGGGGTCGACGCATCCTCGTGGTCGAGGACGAATACCTGATCGCGGCCGACCTCTGCGAAGCCCTCCAGGAGCTCGGAGCGGAGGTGGTCGGGCCGGTGGCGAACGTGACCGCCGCGCTTGCCGAGATCGACAAGGTGGATGCCCTCGACGGCGCGACGCTCGACGTGACGCTCGGTCAGGAGAAATCCTTCGAGGTGGCGGCAGCGCTCCGGACGCGCGGCGTCCCCTTCGTCTTTCTCACGGGATACAGCGACCGCGGCTTGCCCGCTCAATACGGCGACGTTCCCCGGTGCGACAAGCCGTTCGACGTGCAGACCCTGTTGAGAGCGATCTTCAGGTAGCTCATCGCCCGTCCTGGCGATGTCTCCGAGCCGTCGTCCCATGCGATGTCATGCCGCCCGATCTCGCGGTGGCAGGCATCGACGCGAACCGGGCCGCAGCGGACCCGCGGCTTCCGAGCCGGGAGGGCGGCGAGGTCGTGCCCGGGCGGTTTTCCATATGGCACTCCGCCCTGTGTACACGAGGAACGAACTGCGTTAGGAGGCGCCCTTCGCCGGACGCAACCTCGACAGATCGCCGCGGGTGTCGTCGCGGGCGTCATTCAGATCGGACCCGTGCATGATCCAGTCCCTGTCGGCCGCACTCGCGGAGCGTGGCTACGAAACGCTCACGCCGGTACAGGCGGCCGTCACCGATCCCGCGCTCCGCGATGCCGATCTCCTCGTGTCGGCACAGACGGGCTCGGGCAAGACCGTGGGCTTCGGGCTCGCGATCGCGCCCAGTCTTCTGGGCGAAGCCGACACCTTCGGCCCCGCGGCGGCGCCGCTTGCGCTGATCGTCGCGCCGACGCGGGAACTGGCGTTCCAGGTGACGCGCGAGCTTGGCTGGCTTTATGCGAAGACGGGCGCGCGCCTGGCGTCGTGCGTGGGCGGCATGGACATGCGCGACGAACGCCGCGCGCTGGAACGCGGCGCGCATATCGTCGTGGGCACGCCCGGCCGCCTGACGGACCATATCCGGCGCGGCTCGCTCGACATGGGCAGCCTGCGCGTCGTGGTGCTCGACGAGGCCGACGAGATGCTCGACCTGGGGTTCCGCGAGGACCTCGAGTTCATGCTGGGCGCGGCGCCCGCCGACCGCCGGACGCTCCTGTTCTCGGCCACCGTCCCGCCGATGATCGCGACGCTGGCGCAGCACTACCAGCGCGAGGCGGTGCGGGTCACCACGCTGACCGACCGCAGCCAGCACGCCGACATCGCCTACCAGGTGCTCGAGGTCGCGCAGGCCGATGCCGAGAACGCCATCATCAACGTCCTGCGCTACCACGAGGCGCAGAACGCGCTGGTCTTCGCCAACACGCGGGCCACGGTGAACCGGCTGACGGCGCGTTTCGCGAACCGCGGCTTTTCCGTCGTGAGCCTGTCGGGCGAACTCAGCCAGACCGAGCGGACCCACGCGCTTCAGGCGATGCGCGACGGCCGGGCCCGCGTCTGCGTCGCCACCGACGTGGCCGCCCGCGGCATCGACCTGCCGAACCTCGAGCTTGTCGTCCATGCCGAGTTGCCGACGAATGCCGAGACCCTGCTGCACCGCTCGGGCCGGACCGGACGCGCCGGGCGCAAGGGGCTGTCGGCGCTGGTCGTGCCACCCAAGGCCGCCCGCCATGTCCAGCGGCTCCTGAAGAGCGCACGCGTCGTGGCCGAGTGGACGCGGGCGCCCGGCGCCGACGACATCCGCCGCCGCGACGAGGAGCGGCTCCTCGCCGATCCCGCCTGGTCGGACGAGCTTGCCGGGGACGAGGCGTCCTTCGCCGATCGCCTCCTCGCGCTCCACGATCCGCGGGCCATCGCCGCCGCCTGCCTGCGGTTCTACCGCGCGCAGCATTCCGCGCCCGAGGAACTGGCCGATCCC
Organism: Roseicyclus sp.; assembly: GCF_052168335.1. Lineage (GTDB taxonomy): Bacteria > Pseudomonadota > Alphaproteobacteria > Rhodobacterales > Rhodobacteraceae > Roseibacterium. The sequence goes on from NZ_JBQLZP010000304.1 coordinate 5,929, forward strand.
GCGGAGCGCCCGGCCGCGCGCGAGCGGGCGCCCTTCGGGCCGAGCGTCTGGTTCTCGCTGTCGGTCGGCCGCGAGGCGCGGGCCGAGGCGCGCTGGCTTCTGCCGATGCTGTGCCGCGCGGGCCGCGTCGGCAAGGACGCGATCGGCGCGATCCGCGTGCAGCCCTCCGAGACCCTCGTGGAGATCGCCGAGGCGCGCGTGCCCGAGTTTCTCGCGGCGATCGGGCCGGACGGCATGCTGGAGGACGGCATCACGGCGCGGCGCGCCGATCGACCGCCCGCGGAGGTTCGGGCGCCGGGCAAGCCGGCGCGGCAGAGCGACGAACCGTCGGCCGTCGCGTCCGCACCGCCATCCGGCATCGCACCCGCGGAGCCCGTCACCGCTGCGCCGAGCCCCGCCCCGGCGCCGGAGGCGAAGCGGCAGAGGTCGCGCGGCACCCTGAAGTCCGGGCATGGCGCAGACGGACCCGGAACGGCCCATTCCGCTTCGGCGCAGCGACGGGCCGACGATGGCCCTCGCAAGACGCGGACCCGCGGCAAGGACGATACGGCGGGGGCGAGGCCCCCGGGCAAGACGCGACCCGGGAAGGGGATGCCGGACGCTGCAAGGACACCTCGCCAGCCGTCCGCGGCTGGCCGCACCGGCGCATCCGACACCTCGCGGCGCTACGATCCGTCGGACCGTCCATCTTCCGGACCCGGTCCCGGCAAGGGTCCGCGCGGCAAGGGGAAGGCCAAGGCCCGGCACGCCCCGAGACCCGGCAAGAAGGACAGGTAGCAGCGCTCCGGATCACGCCCGAACCGTGATCCTCGATCGCGACCGCAAGGACTCCCCTTCGCGGGAGGGGGGCCACCTCGGGTCGTTGACACGGATCGGCCCGCCGCGCTCCGCGCAAGGACGGGAGGGCACCCGCAGATGCCGATACCGCGCTCGCCCCGCAGCGATCATCAGACTGCGGATGCGCGCAGGACGCAGGCCCCGTCACACCCTGGTCATGTCGCCTCGCGATGGTCGTCGCCATCGGCGGCAATTGGCGCATGGGGAGACGTGTCTGCGCGCTTTGCCGCCGCCCGGCTCGGTGGCCTCGCACCGGCGGCAACCCTCCATCGACCCCGGCGGTTCGGGAAGCACAGGGACGTATCTGATGGAGGTTCAAATGCACAGCGACCATGACCGCGGCCGGACCGACCCGTATGGCCGCAGGCCCGGCGGCGACCCGATGGCCCCGCGCGGCACGGACGCCGGATACCGGAGAGGATCGTCCAGCGGAGGCGTCGTGGCGGGCGTCCTGCTGCTCGTCCTTCTTGGCGTGATCTTCTTCGCGACCCTCGGAGGCTGGGGCGGCCGCGACGCCGCGCCGGTCACGACTGCGCCCGCCGACGGCGTCGCGACCGAGGCGGATCCGGTGATCGACGTCGCTCCGGACGGCGCTCCCGAGGCGCAGACCGCTCCGGCGGTCGGACAGGAGACCGCGCCCGCTCCGGCCGAGTGACACCGCGACCGGCATTGCGGCCCCGGCGGGCGGACGCCTGCCGGGGCCGATGCGCAGGATCGGAACGATCAGGAGGCCGCGGCACCGCGCTGCATGCCCGCGGGCATCGGAAGGTCCACCCAGAACCGCGTCTCCGCTTCGTCGCTGGTGAAGCCGATCCTGCCTCCGATCGAGGTCGTGAGGTTGTGCGCGATCGCAAGCCCAAGCCCGCCGCCCTGTTTGCGCCGGGTATCGCTCGGTTCGCCGAGGACGAAGGGCTGGAAGATGAAGTCTCGCATCGCGTCGGGAATGGGAAGGCCGATGTTGCGCACGCTGATGCGCGCCGCCCCATCCACCCGCTCGAGACGGACCGTGACGTCACCCTTGGGGTCGGAATACTTGATCGCGTTCGACAGCAGGATCCGAAGCACCCGCATCAGCCGCTGCGAATGGGTCTGACACATGACCGACGGCACATGGGACACGACATGCACGGGAATGGCGGCCGCTTCGGATTTCTCGCGCATGGCGCCCACGGCGCCTTCGACGATGTCGGCCAGATCCACCTCCTCGGGTTCATCGAGGCTATCCCCGGCGGCGACCTGTTCCATTTCCAGAATATCGTCCAGGAGCGATTTCAGGCGTTTGCAATTCCTCGACGCTATGTCCAGCAGGCCTCGCGTCGGCCCCGGCAAGTCCCGTGCCGCCGTCCCCTCCAGCAACTGCAAGGCACCCATGATCCCGGTCAGCGGCGTGCGCAGTTCGTGGTTCACGGTATGAATGAACTCGCTTTTCAGGAATTCGAGTTGCCGCGCCGCCGTGACATCGGTGATCTGCGAGATGTACATGACCGGTGTTCCGGCGGCATCGCGCACGACCGTGAGGTAGAGGACGGCCTCGACGATCCGGCCGCTCGCATGGATGTAGCGCTTCTCCAGCCGCACGCTCTTCCGGCCGGACGCCACCAGCGCGCGCGCGGTCGCAACGGTCGCCTCGCGATCCTCGGGCAGTGTCACCTGCTTGAACCCGGCGACCATCAGTTCCGACTTGCTGTATCCAAGGATGTCGCACAGGGCCGGGTTGACGTCGATCCATGAGCCATCCATCCGCGTCAGCGCCATGCCGATGGGAGAATGCTCCATCGACGCATGGAGCAGGCTTTCGCTGTCGGTGATTTCCATTTGGGTCATCTATCTTGGGTTATCGCTTTCAGGGTCGACCACTCCGACGGGTCACGGGCCGGCCCGTTCCGGGTCACGGGCGGTGGCGGGCGGCCGGCGCTGGCCTTGACCCGGAACCCGCCACGACTTCGGACTCGATGTCACGATCCGGGTCGGAACCGTGGCCCGCCGAACGAGCGATCACAGGACAGTGCGCAGGAGCGATAGACCTCGCGATCACTCTCAGGCCCACAGGTCGAAAAGGAGGCGGAGACGTGGAAACCTCGAGACGATGCGAGGCGTCCCGACACGTGGGTTCCTGATCCTTGTGGCGGCCCCTGCGGTCACGCCCGGCCAGAGGGGCGGCGACATCCTTCCAGCTCCTGAAGCGAGGACGCATCCGGCGTCGAACGCGGCCCCGATCATGGCTGCCGCCATGTTCGTTCGTGCAGTGCAGGCTGCATTTCGTGCAGGCCCGGTTGCAGTGCGATCTCTTCCGGAAGCCCCTGAACCTCGCCCAACAACGAGGTTCCCCCGATGTCTCATGTCACAACGGTTCCAGGCCGATCCCACAGGAATGGCCCGCGCTCCGTCGGCGTCCTGTTCGCCGCGTTTCTCTGCCAGACGGCCCTTGCCCTGGCCGATACCCATCTCATCGCGACCGAAGTCGCCATGCGCGACGGCGTGGCGCTCGAGACCTTCATCTAGCTGCCGGACGGCGACGGGCCGTTTCCGACGCTGGTGACGCGCACGATCTACGGCCTGCCGATCGCGCCTCTCGGCGGCGAGCCGTTCGACAGCCGCCGGACGCTGCCCGACCGAGCGGCCGACGAGGACGAGGACGAGGACGAAGATGGGGACGAAGATGGGGACGACGACCTCGACCCCGCCGAGGCGCTGGCCCGGGGCTGGCCCCTGATCACCGAGAACGGCTATGCGCTCGTCATCCAGAACACCCGCGGCCGCATGGGGTCCGGCGGTGTCGACCGGAGCTGGCTCGACGACCGCAGCGACGGGTACGACCTCGTCGAATGGGTGGCCGACCAGCCCTGGAGCAACGGGCGCATCGGCATCTTCGGCGACAGCGGTCTCGGCATGACGGCCGCGCTGGCCGCCGCCGCCCAGCCACCCTCGCTCGACGCGGTCTTCCTGCAGGCGGCCCCGGCCGACCCCTTCGGGATCGACATGGCGCCCGAGGGCGGCGGCATGAAGGTCGAGACGCTGCTCCTGCAGGGCGCCTCGCTCGCCTTCGACGTCAGCCCCGGGCATGTGGCGGCGCGCGGCATCGCACCCGCAGAGGTGCCGGAGTTCGTCGAGGCCATCGGCGGCTACTTCGGCGCACTGGCCCAAGGCATCGAGGACCCGCTGTCTTCGGAGGTCTGGATGGCGGCGCCCCTCGGCCGGTCCGAGGAACTGGCCCGGCTGATGCCGTTCTGGAGCCTTCTGGCTGACGCGGACGTGCTCGCGGCCTACCGCACAGAGCTCGACGTGCGCGGCGACATCTTGGTCCCGACCTCCATCGTCAGCCTCTGGCAGGACAGTTTCGCACGAAGTGCCGTCGCGCTTCACGCGGATCTCGTGGAGCGGGGCGTGCCCACCGAACTGCTGGTCGTGAACGGCAGCCATTACGAGATCGACGACCCCCGCATCTATCCCGAGCCGCGGATGCTGTCGTGGTTCGACCACTGGCTCAAGGACGCCCCGGCCCCGGCGCGGGCCGACGTCGAGCTTGCGGTGCAGGGAGAGGCCGACGCGTTCCTCCGCGCGGATGCCATGGCGGATCTCGTGGCGCCGGCGCTGGTGGTCCACCTGACGGACGACGGCGGGATGGAACCGCGCGGTGATGGCGCCGAAGGTGAGGTGGTCTTCACCAGCGATCCGGCCGATCCGGTCCCGACCCTCGGTGGCCGCAATCTCCTTGCCGCAGCGGGCACGCAGGATCACGCCAGCCTGCTCGGCCGCCCGGACATCGCCGTCTTCCGCACGGCTCCGTCGACCGTGGAGAGCTGGATCGCGGGACCGGTCGTTGCGGACCTCACCGTCCGCACCGAGGCGCCGAGCTTCGATGTCAGCGCGCGGCTGCTCGAGATCGCGCCCGACGGCACCGCCCGCCTTGTCCTGTCGCATCTGGCACGGGTCGCAGCCGCCTCTCCGGGGGAGACGCGGGTCACGGTCGAACTCGGCCAGATCGTGCACCGCGTCGCACCCGGGCACGCGCTTGCGCTTCTCCTCGCCGGGTCGGACTTCCCGGCCTGGGACCGCAATCCGCAGACCGGCGGCGATCTCTTCACGTCCGGCGAGATGCGATCCGCCACCCTCGGCATCGTCACCGGCGGCGCAATGCCGAGCGCGCTGGCGATCCCGCTGTTCACCGCGAACTGACCGTTCCAGACAAGAGGCACCCGCTCATGACCATCCTGAACACAGCCGCCTCTCGCGCGGCCTTCGCGACCGCTCTGCTCCTTTGGACCGGAGCGGCCGCAGTTGCACAGGCGGACGCCGACGAAAGGGGCGTCATCGTCCTCGGCCTTGGCGCCGCGATGGAGCCGGTCTTCGCCGGCTCCGACCGGACGCGGGTCGAGCCCGCCCCCATCATCGAGGCGCGATACGGACGCGTCTCCATGGGTGAACTCGGGGTCGGTTTCGACATCTTCGCCAGCGACGGACCCTCCGGGTTGACCTTCGGTGTGGCCATCGGGCCGGGAGAGGGCCGAAGGGAACGGGATGACGCACGGCTGGCCGGCCTCGGGAACCTGGACGGCGCCGTCGAACTGGCGGTCTTCGCCGAGGCCGAGTGGGGCGTGCTGGAATTCGACGCCTCGGTGGTCACCGATCTGGGCTCGGGCCATGGCGGCACGTTCCTGAACCTCGGGGTCGGGTTCGGGAACACCCTCTCGGACCGCCTGAGCTACGAGGTGGAGTTGTCCACGATCTACGGCGACGACACCTATGCGAACGCCCTCTACGGTGTCAGCGCCGCACAGTCGGCGCTGTCGGGCTATGCCCCCTTCTCCCCCGGCGCGGGCTTCACCGAGGCGTCGCTCGACCTCTCGATACGCTACGCCATCACCGATACCTGGTTCGCCGAGGCGACCGTCGGCGTCGGAACCCTTCTCGGAGAGGCGCGCAACGCGCCGTTCGCCGCCCGGGACAGCTTCACATCCGCCTCGATCGGCATCGGCCGGGTCTTCCGGTTCTGAAGCGGTCGAAGGTGCCGCCGTCCCATGACACCGGGGCGGCGGATGCCGCCGAATCTGCGCGCGCCAATTCCATGATGGAGAGGACAATATCGAGGCCCGGAGACTGGCAAACCGTCCTCGCCTCTCCCCAGGATCGCAGGACGAGACGTTTCACACGAACCTCGTCACCGAGGTTCCGGGCGTCGAGAAGGGTGCTTTCCGCGTCGCAAGACACGCGCGTTGCGCGTGCGCCCTCATTCCCCAGATCCTTCAGGTCGCCGCCATGGCGGTCGCAACGCGCGGAACCGGCTCGGCCACGATGTCTGCGATGAACGAAGATGGCCGGTCTCAGCGGCATCTTTGCACCGCTCGCCACCCCCGCGACCATCGCACGCGCCGTCTCGCCGGTCCCGCTGGCGATGGTGTTCCCTGGCTTCCGATTCTGACGCGAGCGCGCCTCACCCGCAAGCCGCACCAGCTCCCTCCGCGGAAGGTCTGCGCAACGCCGGCTCCGTTCGGAAGTGCTGGTACCCGAGGTCGGACTCGAACCGACAAGCCTTGCGGCGGGGGATTTTGAATCCCCTGCGTCTACCATTCCGCCACTCGGGCAACGCGTGCCTGCGTATCGCCGCGCCTGTCCCGCGTCAATCCGGCGGCTAGCCGAAGAGCACCCCCACGAGCCAGAGCGTGATGCCCGGGAACATCACCAGGATCACCACCCGCACGAGGTCCGACAGGACGAAGGGCGCGACGCCCGCGTAGGTGCGCACCATCGGGATGTCGCGCGCCATCGAGTTGATGATGAAGAGATTCATCCCCACGGGCGGCGTGATCAGCCCGACCTCCACCACGATCAGCGCGAGGATGCCGAACCAGATCGCCGCCTCCTCGGGGCTGAGCGTGCGGCCGAGGATCACGAAGTCGAGCGACATGATGATCGGGAAGAAGATCGGGATTGTCAGCAGGATCATGGAGAGCGAGTCCATGACGCAGCCGAAGATCAGGTAGGCCACCAGCATGATCGCAAGCACCACGAGCGGCGCGTAGCCCGAAGCCTCGATCCAGGTCACGAGGAGGTCGGGCGCTCGGGTCAGCGCGAGGAAGGAATTGAACAGCTTGGCGCCCCAGACGATGAAGAAGATCATCGCGGTCGCCTGCGCGGTGGCGAGCACGCTGTCGAGAAAGCCCCGCCAGTTCAGGCCCCCCGTCAGGATGCCGTAGAGCCCCGTGGCGACGGCGCCGACCGCCGCGCCCTCCGTCGGCGTGAAGAGCGCCTGCACGCCCGACTGCGTCCAGTCCCAGTCCGCCGCGATCCCGCCCATGACGAGGCCGAAGATCGCCACGACCGGCCAGATGCGGCCGAGGGTGCGGAACCGCTGGGCATAGGGCACGCGGTCGGCGGTGGTGGCCGCGCCGGGCCGGACGCGCACGTAGATCGCGACCGTCAGCATGTAGCCCAGCGCCGCGAGGATGCCGGGCACGATGGCGGCCACGAACATCTTCACGATGTTCTGCTCGGCGAGGATGGCGTAGATCACGAGGATGATCGAGGGCGGGATCAGGATGCCGAGCGTGCCGCCCGCGGCGAGGACGCCGGTCGACAGGCTGTCGGAATAGCCGCGCTTGCGCATCTCGGGCAGCGCCACCTGCCCCATCGTCGAGGCCGTGGCGAGCGAGGAGCCGCAGATCGCCCCGAAGCCTGCACAGGCCCCGACCGAGGCCATGGCGACACCGCCCCGCTTGTGCCCGAGCCAGTCGGAGGCCGCCTGGAACAGCGCGCCCGACATGCCGGACTTGGTCGCGAACTGCCCCATCAGGAGGAAGAGCGGCACGATGGAGAGGTTGTAGTCCTTGAACGTGTCGTAGGTCATGGACTTGAGCTGGCTGAGCGCGGGGCTCGGCCGCCCCAGCACGATCCAGGTGCCGACGAAGCCCGTGACCGCCATCGCCACGCCGATCGGCACCCGCAGGAAGATCGCGAGGAGCATCAGCGCGAAGGCCGCGAAGGCCAGTTCCAGCCCGGTCACGGCGTCCGCTCCATGCCTTCGATGGTCCAGTTGAGCGACCGCCACACGGTGTAGAGCGCGGTCAGGAAGAACAGCGCCACGCCCACGAAGGCGAAGGCGTAGGGAATCCAGACCGGGATCTCGAGCTCGTAGGTGACTTCCGGGAAGAAGGGGCGCGACCCCATCCCGAGCGCCGCGCGCAGCCCGTCCGAGCCGTGCGGGAACTTCTCGCCGAAGCCGATCCAGAGCCGCCAGGCCATGACGAAGGCCACCACCGCGAGGAGGATGTCGCCGACGAGGCCCGAGAAGGCGCGCGCGCGCCAGGACAACCGCTGCACGACGATGTCGACGGCGACATGGCCGCGCTTGAGCTGGCACCAGGGCAGGAAGGCGCAGACCGCGATGACGGTGCCGAGTTCGACCAGCTCGTAGTCGCCCGGGACGGGGCGGAAGAAGGCGATGCCGTCGAACTGCCGCCCGATGATCGAGGCGCAGACCATGACCGCCACGAGCACGAGGATCACGCCCCCCGCGAAGGCGAGAAGGCGCGCCATGCGCTCGACCGCGCGGCCCGTCGCGGCCTCGGCCCGGGGCGCGATCAGCAGCATCCGCGGCCTTCGGCGTCCGCGTGCCACGCCTGGACGACCGCAGCCGACCCCGCGCGGTCCCGGCGGCATGGAATTAGGCGTCCGGGCGGCCTCCCCTCCGCCCGGACCGGAGGTGGGGCGCTCGGTGCTCCCTCACGCCACTCGCTCCCTCCGAAACGATCTCTCACGGACCTCTCCCGTTCCCGGCGCCGCGCGCTGCGGGCAGGATCCCAAGCGCGTCGCGGGAACGCCGCAGGCGCGCGCTTCTCTTCTGCCAGAGCCGGGATGGCGGGATCAAGATGCGGGGTCGACGCGGCGGGCGCCCCGGGCCGGATTTCTTCTACAAGAAACTCGGTCCGCCGACGGCACCCCGCCACGGCGCCCGGACGGCCGGGACCGGGCGCTCCCCGCACCCGCTCCAGACCGGGACACGGCTCCGAAAGCAAGCCTCGCCTCACCGCAACTCCACCCCTCGTGCGACGGCCCCGGCCCGCGACGGGCCGGGACCGGACCTTCTCACTGGTCCGAGTACTGCGCCACGAGCGCGCGGGCGTCGTCGACGAGCTGCTGGCCGTCGAGGCCGAGGCCGTTCATCTCCTCGATCCAGCGCTGCGTGACCTCCTCGCCCACGGCGCGCAGCTCGGCCACGACCGCATCGTCGAGCGTCACGATGGTGTTGCCGCGCTCGCGGATCGCGGTCTCGGCCACCTCGTCGCCCTCGTCCATCGCGCGGCCCGCCCAGGCCGAGGTCTCGACGCCCGAATTCGCGTCGATCACCGCCTTCAGGTCATCGGGCAGGCTGGCGTAGGTGTCGGGGTTCATCGCCCAGATGAAATACGTGTTGTAGAGCGCGCGGTCGCCGCCGATCTGTGTGTGGTTCTCGGCCAGTTCCTCGACGCGGAGCGCGGGCACCACCTCCCACGGGATCACGCCGCCGTCGACCGTGCCGCGGCTGAGCGCCTCGGGGAAGGCGGGCACGGGCATGCCCACGGGCGTCGCGCCCAGTTCCTCGAGCAGCGCGTTCGCCATCCGCGAGGGACCGCGGAGCTGGAGCCCGTTGAAGTCGGAGATCGAGGTGATGGGCGCGTTGGTCGTGTGGATGACGCCCGGCCCGTGAACATGAACGGCCATCAGATGCACATCCGAGAAGCGCTCCATCAGGTGCTCCTGCGTGAAGTCCCAGGCCGCGCGGCTCGACGCCTCGCCGGACATCGACGTCATGAAGGGCAGTTCGAAGGTCTCGGCCTCGGGGAAGCGGCCGGGCGTGTAGGCGGGGATCGTCCAGACGCAGTCCACGACGCCGTCGCGCACCTGGTCGTAGAGCGAGGGCGGCGTGCCGCCGAGCTGCATCGCGGGGTAGATCTCCACGTCGATGCGGCCGTTCGACTCCGCCTCGATCCGCTCGGCCCAGGGCTCGATGAAGCGGCGCGGCACCGAGCCCATCGGCGACAGGAAATGGTGGCAGCGCAGCGTCACTTCGGCCTGTGCGCTCGCGGCGCCCGCCCCGACGGTGAGCGTGGCGCCGACCACGGCGGCGGCCAGCGCCGCCGTCTTGAAGATGTTCGTCATGTCATTCCTCCCTTGGAGCCTCCTGGTGTCATGGATGCACCGGCTGGCCCGAACGCTCTTCGCATCAGTCCGAGCGCTTGCCGCCGGCCTGCGGCATACGCTCCGTGCGTCATCCTTAACCAAGGCCCGAAACCTGTCACCCGTTTTTTGTGCGGCGGACGAACCCCGCCGGCGCCCCCAGCGGCGCCGCCCGCGCGGTTGCCGCAGGCCGCACGCGCCGACGCTGGCACGGCGGGCATTCCTTTGCTACGCGGTGCGGCAGATCAGGACCGCGCCCCGCGCACCCGAGGAGACACCCGCGCCATGGCGGACCCCGAAGAAACCGTGACGATCTCCCGCCGCCTCGCGAAACTGGCGGAGGATGCCGAGACCGACACCGTCACCCTAGACTGGCTGATGGAGCAGCTCCATGAACGCGCCTTCGGCCTGTTCCTTCTGGTGCTCGCCCTGCCCTGCTGCATCCCGTTTCTCTACGGGGTGCCGCAGATCGTCGCCCTGCCGCTCATGTTCATCTCCGTGCAGGTGCTCCTGGGCCGGAAGTCGCCCTGGCTGCCGCGGTCGCTCGCGGCGCGGACGGTTTCGCGCGATGCGCTGCGCAACCTCGCCCGGCGCGCGGAGCCCTGGCTGCGGCGGATCGAGGCGGTGAGCCGACCGCGCCTCTCGTCGCTCACGCGCGCGCCCCTCGACCGGATGGTGGGGCTGGCGCTGGTGCTGTTCAGCGCCTCGATCCTCGTGCCGCTTCCCGGAACCAACACCGTCCCCGGGATCGCGGTGGTCATCGTCGCGATGGGCCTCCTGCAACGGGACGGCGTCCTGGTCATTCTCGGCGCGCTTCTCGGCACGGCCTGGATCGGGTCGCTGGTCTTCGCGGGGGCGAGCCTCGTGCGGCTGATCGCCGGATGGCTCGGGTTCTGAAGCGGGTGCCGGGGCTTGCAACCCCCGCCGGTTTCCCCGACATCACCCGCGTGGGAAAGCCGAAAGGGAAATCCGATGCCGAGCCGCCGCACCCTGATGATCCTCGCGGGCTTCGGATCGGCCGCGATGCTGGCGGCGGCCTTCGCCTTCCAGCACCTCGGCGGCCTCGCGCCCTGCGCCATGTGCCTCTGGCAGCGCTGGCCGCATGCGGGCGCCATCGTCCTGGGTCTCCTCGGCGCGGCCGTGCCCTCGGCGCTGGTGGCGGTCGCGGGCGGCCTCGCGATGCTCGGCAATGCGGGGATCGCGCTCTACCACACGGGCGTCGAGCGCGACTGGTGGGAAGGCCCGACCTCCTGCTCGGGCGGCGGCGGGGATCTCGGCGCGATGGACGTGGCGGACCTCCTCAACCCCGAGATCGGGTCGGGCATCGTGATGTGCGACGAGGTGGCCTGGGAGATGCTCGGCCTCTCCATGGCGTCTTGGAACGGGCTCGCCTGCCTCGCGCTCGCCGCGCTGTGGTTCGCGGCGGCGCGGGCGCGGACGGCCTGAACGCGGGCG
>NZ_JBQLZP010000305.1:0-1048 GCF_052168335.1 Roseicyclus sp.
AGCGCGAGTCCGCCCGGCACCGCCCGAAGCAGTTTCTGGAGCGAGATCAGGAGGTCCTCGGCAATGCGCGTCCGCTCCATCACGAGGCCCATGAATATGAACATGGGGGCCGCGACGAGAACCGGGTTCTCGATGATGCCGCCGAAGATACGATTGGGCATCAGCGTGACCTGCGCGAACCGCATTTCGCCAAGGGCAAGAGCGAGCCCGCCGAAGATCAGCGTGACGCCCATCAGGACGATGCCGACAGGAAGCGTCGAGAAGAGCCCCGCGATCAGCGCCAGGAACATGAGGCCCGGAAGGATGTCGATCAGCGCTTCCATCATTCGGCCTCGAACGGAGTGTCGATCATGTCCGGGCGGGCGACGGCCACGCGGATGCGCAGCGCGACCGAGAGGGCGCCGAGGATCGTCAGGAAGGCGGATAGCGGGATCGCGGCCTTGATGATCCAGCGATGTGGCAGGCCCATGCCGCCGACCGGCCCTTCGTTGCGTTCGAAGGCGCGTGCCGCGAAGTCCCATCCGAACCAGATCAGGAGGCACATGAAGGGGACCAGGAACACCAGGATCGCCCAGAACTCCAGCTCCAGCTTGAGACGGCGGCTCATGCGGTGGGCGAAGATGTCGATCCGGACATGGGCGTCACGGATATAGGCATATCCGAAGCACAGGACGGCGATGGCGCCGTGCAGGTGCCATTCGAGGTCCGAAACCACGAAGGAGCCCGTATTGAAGAACCGCCGTCCTATCACGTCGTACATGATGACCGCGGTCAGGATCAGGAGCATGAGCCCCGCCGCCTTTGCAAAGAGATGGCACGGCAGCGCCAGGGCGCGCGCGATGTGAAGAAGCGTGGTCATGTCGGCCGGGTCCTCGCGGTCTCGGGGCGGCCGGGGCCGCATCACGGCCCCGGCCCGGTCGCATCGCGCGGTCAGTCGACGTAGGCGAGGCCCGCCCAGTCGGCGTATCGGGCGCGGAACTCCTGGATGTGGTTCCAGACGCGGGCGAACTCCTCGCTTTCGGCGACCTTCTGCTCGACGACGCGCTCC
>NZ_JBQLZP010000306.1:0-6500 GCF_052168335.1 Roseicyclus sp.
CCTGACGCCGATGGCGATCCCCGGCATAGCCTCGACGGTGCTCCTCAACATCATCCTGGCCTGGAACGAAGCTTTCTGGACGCTGAACCTGACGGCGGCGAACGCCGCACCGCTCACCGCCTTCATCGCCAGCTACTCCAGCCCCGAGGGCCTGTTCTACGCCAAGCTCAGCGCGGCCTCGACCATGGCGATCGCGCCGATCCTGATCCTCGGCTGGTTCAGCCAGAAGCAACTCGTCCGCGGCCTGACCTTCGGCGCGGTGAAATAGGAGAGCGACCGCAATGGGACGCATCACGCTCGACAAGGTGAGCAAGTCGTTCGGGGAGGTGCAGGTCATCCCGCCCCTCGACCTGACCATCGAGGACGGGGAGTTCGTGGTCTTCGTCGGGCCTTCGGGCTGCGGGAAGTCCACGCTCCTGAGGCTGATCGCGGGGCTCGAGGACGTGACCTCGGGCGAGATCCGCATCGACGGGCAGGACGCCACAGACGTGCCGCCCGCAAGGCGCGGCCTCGCGATGGTGTTCCAGTCCTACGCGCTCTACCCGCACATGAGCGTGCGGAAGAACATCGCCTTCCCCCTGCGGATGGCGGGGATGGACAGGGCCGAGCAGGAGCGGCGCGTCACGGCGGCCGCCGAGGTGCTGAACCTCACCGACTATCTCGACCGCCGGCCCGGCCAGCTCTCGGGCGGGCAGCGGCAGCGCGTCGCCATCGGGCGCGCCATCGTGCGGGAGCCCGCGGCCTTCCTCTTCGACGAGCCGCTCTCGAACCTCGACGCCGCCTTGCGCGTCGGCATGCGGCTGGAGATCTCCGAGCTGCACAACCGGCTCAAGACGACGATGATCTACGTGACCCATGACCAGGTCGAGGCGATGACCATGGCCGACAAGATCGTGGTGCTGCGCGCGGGCGTCATCGAGCAGGTCGGCACGCCGCTGGAGCTTTACCGCACCCCGCGCAACACCTTCGTCGCGGGCTTCATCGGCAGCCCGAAGATGAACCTCGTCAATGGCGGGATCGCGGCCCGGCACGGGGCGGAGACCATCGGCATCCGGCCCGAACACGTCTCCGTCTCGTCGGAGGGCGGGGAATGGAGCGGGCGGGTCGGCGTCTCCGAGCACCTGGGCTCGGACACCTTCTTCCACGTCAAGTGCGAGGGCATCCCGGACCCCGTCACCGTGCGCGTCGGCGGCGAGGTCGACCTGCACTACGGCGACGCGGTCTGGCTGACGCCCGACACCAACCACCTGCACCGCTTCGACAGGGAAGGCCTGCGCATCGCATGAGACGGCTCGAGGGAAAGACGGCGCTGATCACCGGCGCGGCACGGGGCATCGGGAAGGCCTTCGCCGAGGCTTATGTCCGCGAGGGCGCGCGCGTGGCAATTGCCGACATCGACATGGACCGCGCCCGCGCCTCGGCAGCGGAGATCGGGGATGCGGCCATCGCCGTCGCGCTCGACGTGACCCGGCAGGACAGCATCGACGCAGCGGTCGCGGCCACCGTGGATGCGTTCGGGCAGATCGACGTGCTCGTCAACAACGCAGCCATCTTCACCGCCGCGCCCATCGTCGAGATCGAGCGCGCCGACTACCAGCGCGTCTTCGACATCAACGTGGCGGGAACGCTCTTCACCCTGCAGGCGGTCGCCCGCCACATGATCGAGCGGGGCATCCGCGGGCGCATCATCAACATGGCGAGCCAGGCGGGCCGCCGGGGCGAGCCGCTGGTGGCCGTCTACTGCGCGACGAAGGCCGCGGTCATCAGCCTGACGCAGTCGGCCGGGCTGAACCTGATCGCCCACGGCATCCGCGTGAACGCCATCGCGCCGGGCGTCGTCGACGGAGAGCACTGGGACGGCGTCGATGCGTTCTTCGCGAAACACGAGGGCAAGGCGCCGGGCCAGAAGAAGCGCGAGGTGGGCGAGGCGGTGCCCTATGGCCGCATGGGACGGGCGGAGGACCTCACCGGAATGGCCGTCTTCCTCGCCTCGGACGAGGCCGAATACATCGTGGCGCAATGCTACAACGTCGACGGCGGCCAGTGGATGAGCTGATGTCCGCGACCCGCCCCATCAAGCTGTCGAACGCCACGCTGGACGATCTGCCCCGCTCCGTCGCGCGCCCCCGCTACGACCGTAGCCGCCTGACCCCCGGCATCGTCCATATCGGCCTCGGCAATTTCCACCGCGCCCACCAGGCCTGGTACCTGCACCGCCTCATGCAGGAGGGGCTGGCGCTGGACTGGGCGATCCTCGGCGCGGGCGTCCGTTCCTACGACGCGGCCATGCGCGAGAAGCTCCTCGGGCAGGACTGCCTGACGACGCTGATCGAGCTTGCGCCCGACCGGCGGTCTGCCGAGGTGACCGGCCCGATGATCGGCTACCTGCCGATCGAGGCGGGCAACGGCCCGCTGATCCGGGCGATGGCCGATCCGCGCATCCGCATCGTCGGGCTGACCGTCACCGAGGGCGGCTACTACATCGACGCCGCGACCGGCGGGCTCGACACCGGGCACCCCGACATCGTCCACGACGCGGCGCACCCCGATGCACCGCGCACCGCCTTCGGCGCCATGGTGGCGGCGCTGAGGCTCAGGCGCGGGGCGGGTCATGTGCCCTTTTCCGGCCTGTCGTGCGACAACCTCCTCGGGAACGGCGCCATCCTGCGGCAGACGGTGGCCGGACTGGCACGGTTGCAGGATCCCGCCCTGGCCGACTGGATCGAGGGCGAGGGCGCCTTTCCCAACTCGATGGTCGACAGCATCGTGCCCGCCACCGGACCGGACGAGCTGCGCCTCGTGCGAGACCTCGGCATCGACGACGCAGCGCCCGTCGCGCACGAGAACTTCCGGCAATGGGTGATCGAGGACGATTTCCGTGCGGGCCGCCCCGACTGGGACCGGGTGGGCGCCACCTTCACCCCGGACGTGCACGGCCACGAGATGATGAAGATCCGCATCCTGAACGCGGGGCACCAGGTCATCGCCAATGCGGGCGAGCTCCTGTCGGTGGCCACCATCTCCGACTGCATGGCGCACCCCTCCATCCGCGCCCTCTTCCGCAAGGTCCAGGTCGAGGAGATCCTGCCCCGCGTCGAGCCGGTGCCCGGCATGTCGCCGTCCGAATACCTGGCGCTGATCGAAGGGCGCTTCTCCAACCCCGCGATCCGGGACACCACGCGGAGGGTCGCCTTCGACGGCTCGTCGCGCCATGCGGGCTTCCTCCTGCCCGTGATCCGCGAGGCGCTGGCGTCCGGCGCGAGGGTCGAAGGGCTCGCCCTGGTCGAGGCGCTCTGGGCCCGCATGTGCGAGGGCACCCGCGAGGACGGCTCGGGCATCGAGCCGAACGATCCCGCGTGGCCCCGGCTGACCCTGGCCGCCCGTGCGGCGCGGGACCGTCCGCTCGCCTGGCTCGAGCAGGAGGGGATCTACGGGAACCTCCGGCGCGCCACGCCCTTCACCCGCGCATTCGAGCACTGGCTGACGCGGCTCTGGCGGGACGGAACGGCGGCGGTGCTGGAGGACTATGCCGGGGGTGGCTGAGGGCGCGGGACCGGCCTGCGCACCGGGACGCGGCGTCCCTGTTACTTCCCCGCCGCCGCCCGTCCCGGCGGACGCGGCATCTCGTTCGCCCGATCCTCGATGAGCCCCATCCAGATCGCCGCGCCGAGTGCC
This sequence comes from Roseicyclus sp., assembly GCF_052168335.1. GTDB lineage: Bacteria > Pseudomonadota > Alphaproteobacteria > Rhodobacterales > Rhodobacteraceae > Roseibacterium. Next base: position 3,676 of record NZ_JBQLZP010000306.1, read on the forward strand.
GCACCGGCAAGCGGCGCGACCCAGAACACCCAGAGCTGACCGAGCGCCGCCGTCTCGGCGAAGGGGGCGACAGCCAGCGAGCGGGCCGGGTTCACCGAGGTGTTCGTCACCGGGATCGAGATGAGGTGGATCAGCGTCAGCGCGAGGCCGATCGCGATCGGCGCGAAGCCGGCGGGCGCCCGCGCGGAGGTGGCTCCGAGGATGACGACGAGGAAGGCCGCCGTCAGGACGACCTCGATCAGCAGCGCCGATGCGAGACCGTAGCCGCCGGGCGACAGCGTTCCGTAACCGTTCGAGGCGAAGCCGCCCGCCGACCAGTCCGGCGCGCCCGAGGCGATGACGTAGAGCAGCAGCGCGGCGAGGAGCCCGCCCGCGACCTGTGCCGTCCAATACCCGGGAAGATCCGCCCAGGCGAAGCGCCGCGCGACCGCGAGGCCGAGGGAGACGGCGGGGTTGAAATGCCCGCCCGAGATGTGGCCCACCGCGTAGGCCATGGTGAGAACGGTCAAGCCGAAGGCCAGCGAGACACCGACGAAGCCGATGCCCAGCTCGGGGAACCCGGCGGCGAGCACCGCGCTGCCGCAGCCACCGAAGACGAGCCAGAACGTTCCGAAGAACTCCGCCGTGAGCTTCCTCATTGCCTGCCTTTCGTTGCCGGTCGCGGGGGGCACGGGCCCTGCGGCGGCCCGCCCGATGCGCGATCCTAGCCCGGCGGCGCGGCGACGAAGGCTCGCGATGACCCGGATCGGGTCACTTCGGTGCAGGGCCTGGCGGTCTGTCCCCGCGGGAGGGCGAGGCGGCGACGGCCGCCCGCAGCGGGTCAAGCGCGCCGTTCAGTCCCGTGCCATGCTCGAGGTCAGGACGCCGAGGTTGCCGAGCTCGGTGTCGCGCCCCCATTCGCGGTGCAGGAGGACGCCGTTGACGATCCTCAGACGCCGCACGGCGAACTCCGCCCGGCCGCCCGCACCGTCTCCGAGCACGACCATCACATCGGTCACGTCGGTGCCCTCGACGCGGAAATGGGCCGGGTCGGCGAAGGCGGCCACGGCGGTCATGATCGCGAGGATCTCGTCGGGATCGGTGATCCGCTCGTCCCGGAGGAAGCAGAGCCCCTCCCAGGCGCCGGCACCGAGGACCGCCGCGCCGCCCGCCAGGGCCACGCGCGGGGTCGTCGCGACGCCCGCCGCGAGGTTCCCTGCGGCGGTGCCGATCTGGCCGAGCGTGCCCGCGCCGCCGCCGACGAGCGACGCGCCGGTGGCGATGTCGCGGAGCGAGAGCCGGGCCGTGGTCTCCAGCACTTGCCCCGCGGCGTCGCGCGCGCCGGCTGCGAGGCTCGCCGCGAGGTCGCTGCGCAGGACCTCGCTCGGCCGGTCCTCGCAGACGCGCGCCTCCGCCCCGGCGGCCGTCACGGCCAGAAACGCGAGGCCGATGCCGCCGCGCAGCGCCCTCACTGCGCCGCCGCGACGCGGAGGAGGTCGGTGATCCGGCGGACGGCGACGCGGCGGTTCAGCCGCTCGTTCTCCAGCGTCGGGATCAGCAGGAACTCCTCGCCATAGCCCTGGATCACCATGTTCTGCGCGGGTACCCCGAAATACTCGGTGAGCGCGAGCGCCACGGTCTCGGCCCGGCGGTCCGAAAGGCCGAGGTTGAACGAGGCGCTGCCGGTGGCGTCGGTATGCCCCTCGATCAGGAAGACCTCGCGCGGGTTCCGGGCGATGGCGTCCGACATGGCCCGCCCGAGCGCGAGGAGCTGCCGCGCCTGGTCCGGCGTGATCGCGGCCGAGCCGGTCTCGAAGGTGACGTTCTCGAGGTTCAGCGCGGGCGCGAGGTCGCGCACAGCCCGGATCGACCGGATCTGCGACAGCGAGAAACCGCGATCCGCCAAGGTCTGCGCCTCGAGCGCGCGGGCGAGCGCCGCAGCATCCGCCGAGGGGCTGGCGGTCACGAGGCTCTGGCCCGGCCGCGCGCTCGGCAGCTCGGAGACGACGACGGGAGTATGGACCGCGATGTCGTCGATCAGGACCGTCCGCGTCCCGTCGGGCGCCACGACCGTCCGGCGCAGGATGCGCAGGTCGCGGTCTCGCACGGTAATGATCTGCGTGCCGTCCGGCTCGGTCACGACGTTGCGCGAGGAGCCGTCGGCGAAGGTGTCGGTGAAGACCCGGTTGCCGGGGCGGCGCAGGAGCGTGTCGTCGTCGCGGATCACCTGATAGTCGCCCTCGGGGCGCAGCACCACGAGCCGGTCGTCGGCGCGGTTCACCACCTGCCGGTTGCCGGCGATGATCGAGCCGATGGCGAGGCCCGCGATCCCGCCGAGGATCAGGCCCTGCGTCCCGCTGAGGCCGGTGCGGTCGCGCTCGGGCGCCGCCTGCGCCTCGGTCGTCGCGGTCAGGAGGCGGCCGAAATCCTCGTCCGGGCGTCGCGCGGTTTCCTCCGTGATGACTACCTCGGTGGCGGCGACGACGGGCGCCGCCTCGGGCACGAGTGCGAGGGACTGGAGGGCTTCGCCCGCCTCGGCCTCGGCGGCGGCGATCTCGGCCTCGGCCTCCGCGACGGGATCGACGGGGGCGGCGGCGAGTTCCGCGGCCTCGGCGGCGGCGCGCGCGGCTTCGAGCGCGGCCTCGTCCTCGGCGCTCAGCTCCTCGGGCGCGACAACGAGCGTCTGCGCTGCCAGCGCGGCGGCCAGCGCGTCCTCGTCTCCGGCAGGCGCTTCGGCCGTCGCCGGGGCGGTCTCGGTCGGGGCCGGCGGGAGCGGCGCCTCGGCGGCCTCGCCGTCGGCGGCCTCGCCCTCGTCGGTCGTTGCGCCGGCTTCGGCGGCGGTCGCT
>NZ_JBQLZP010000307.1:0-2273 GCF_052168335.1 Roseicyclus sp.
CTAGCGGCGTCCTTCCCTCAGCCACGCGCCCAGCATCAACGCCGAGGCGACCAGCAGGAACAGCCACGCCGAGACGAGCGGCGTCACCGTCACATCCGTCGTGAGGTAAGCCTCCCGCGTCGTCAGCCCGATCCACCCGCGCCCGGAGGCGTTGCGCCCCTCGGCCACGCGGCGGAGGTCCGGGAACCCGTCCTCGAGGCGCAGCACGGCGCCGGTCAACGGCTCGACCACCGGGGCGAGGCGCGCGTCGCTCGCGATCGTCTCCTCGAACTCGCGGGGCGCGGCGGGGCCGAGCGCGATGACCGTCTCGAGCGTTCCGTCCGTGAAGCGGTAGAGGCCCTGCGCGGCGCCGTCGATCTCGGCCGTGTGACGGCCGGGCGATGTCTCCTCGAGCGCGAGGACATCCTCGGTCCCGTCCGGGTAGGTCACGGTGACGTCGGCCGCGTCGTCGGCCAGCGTCCGGCGCGTCACGGTGACGGTCTGCCCATCGGCGCGCGCGACCAGCGCCTCCTCCTCGAGGTCGGGCTCGCCCATCATCCAGTGCGCGAGGCGGCGCAGCATCTCGAGCTGCGGCCCGCCGCCCTCGTAGCCGCGATCCCAGAGCCAGGCGTGATCGGAGGCGAGCAGCGCCACACGCCCCTCGCCCACCCGGTCGAGCATCAGGAGCGGCGCGTCGTCCACACCCGTCATCACCGTCTGCCCGCCCTGCGCCGTCAGCTCGATCTGGCGGAACCACCGGCCCCAGGGCTGGTCGCTGTCCGGCAGGGGCGTGTGTTCGGCGTCGAGGCCCGCGGTCACGGGATGGCGCTGTCCGAGGTCCGAGATCTCCGGCAGGAACGGCTCCTCGATCACGCGGGCCGTCGGCCGGCCCGGCAGGATCTCCGACAGCGGCGTGCGGTAGAGCGAAGCCGCGGAGGCGAAGTCCGGTCCCGCCGCCAGCAGGAGCGCGCCCCCGTCCACGACGTAGCGGCGGATGTTGTCGATGTAGAGCATCGGCAGGATGCCGCGCCGCTGGTAGCGGTCGAAGATGATCAGGTCGAACTCGTCCACCGCCTCCATGAACAGCTCGCGCGTCGGGAAGGCGATGAGCGACAGCTCGGTCACGGGCACGCCGTCCTGCTTGTCCGGCGGACGCAGGATGGTGAAGTGGACGAGGTCCACGGAGGGGTCCGACTTGAGCAGGTTTCGCCAGGTCCGCTGCCCCGGATGCGGCTCGCCCGAGACGAGGAGCACGCGCAGCCGGTCGCGGATGCCGTTCACCTGCACCACGGCGGCGTTGTTGCGGTCGGTCAGCTCGCCCTCGGCCTCGGGCACGACGAACTGGATGACGTTCTGCCCGGCGTGCTCCAGCGTCAGGGGCAGGTTGAGCGTCTCGCCCACGGGCACGGTGAAGCTCTGCGGCTCGGCCCCGTCGATGGCGATCAGGATCTCCGACCGGCCCGCGAGGCCGGAGGGCACCGCGCCCTGGTCCTCGAGCCGGAGGCGGAGCTGGAACTCCTCGCCGATGATCGCGAAGGCGGGCGCGTTCTCGATCACGAGGCGGCGGTCCCAGTCGCCCTCGCGCCCCGTGAGCAGCGCGTGGATCGGCGCCGGCATGTCCGGCACGAGGTCGGCGTCGTGCAGCTGACCGTCGGTGACGAGGATGGCGCCCGCGATGCGCGCGCGCGGCTCCTCCGCCATCATGCGCGTCAGCTCCTCCATGAGCAGCGTGCCGGCGTTGTCGGGCGCGTCGCCCACGGTTGAGACCCGCATCTCCATACCCAGCGCCCCGACCTCCGCCTCGAGCCGCGCCAGCGACTCGGCCGTCTGGGCGGGGCGGTCCGAGAGGCCCTGACTCGCGCTCTCGTCCACCACGACGAGGACGATGTCCGACAGCGGCTCGCGTTCCTCGGACTGGAGCGAGGGGTTGAGGAGCGCCGCGAGAAGCACCGCACCCGCCGCGAGACGGTAGGGCCAGCCAGGCAGCCGCCGCCAGAGGGCAAGGCCCACGATCAGGGCAGTCAGCACCCCCAGCGCGTAGATCAACGGGAGCGGCAGGAGCGGGTCGAGAAGGATCTGCTGCGCCATCGCCTACTGCCCCAGCCGTTCGAGAAGTGCGGGCACGTGCACCTGGTCGGATTTGTAGTTGCCCGAGAGGACGTGCATCACGAGGTTGACCCCGAAGCGCAGCGCGATCTCGCGCTGGCGCTCGCCCGTCATGCCGCGCCCGACCGGCAGGAGCGGACGCCCGCTCTCGTCCACGGCCCAGGCCGCGGCCCAGTCGTTGCCACCGA
>NZ_JBQLZP010000308.1:0-2987 GCF_052168335.1 Roseicyclus sp.
ATCTGGCGCGCGACCTCCTCGTCGCCGAGCGACAGGCCCATGCGCTGCGCCTCGTGCGCCAGCGCGGCGCGCGCGACGAGCGAGCGGAGCACCGCCTCGTCGACGCCCTGCGCGCGCAACTGGGCGAGGTTCACCGGCGTCTGGGTCTGGGCGATGCGGGCGCGGATCTCGTTCTGGAGCGCGCGGGCGTAGTCCTGCGCCGTGATCTCCACGTCGCCGACCCGGCCCACGCGGCTCGCGCCCCCGCCGAACGAGCCGATGCCGAAGCCCGCGAGCGCGACGAAAAGCAGGCCGAGGATGATCCAGACGAAGATGTTGGAGAGCTTCTTGCCGGCCGTTCTCGCCATGGTGCTGGTCCTCTTGCCCGGGGCCGCAGATGGTGTTCCGGCGTGACTTACGCGCTCGGGCGCGGGCGGGCAAGGGCCGCGGAACCGCGCCTCAACGGCCGAGCGCGGCGATCCGGTCGCAGACCTCGGCGAGGCCGGCCGCGTCGGCATTGGCGAAGGCGATCCGGAGCGTCGCCTCGGCCTGCCCGTCGCCGCCCTCGGACCTGAGGGGGCCGAACATCGTGCCGGGAAGCGTGAGGATGTGCGCCTCGTCGACGAGGCGGCGCGCGACGACGTCCGAGGGCGCGTCGAACGGGTGGCGGGCATAGGCGAAATAGGCGCCGCAGCCCAGCAGTTCCCACCCCGGCAGGCGCTGGAACCCGGCGCGCACCGCGTCGCGCCGCGCGAGGATCTCGGCCCGCTCGCCCGCGAGCCAGTCCGCGAGGTTCCGCATCCCCCAGAGCGCGCCGATCTGGCCCACCTGCGGCGGGCAGATCGCGACGGTGTCGAGGAACTTCTCCACCTCGGCGAGCCGCGCCCCGGACGCCATGATCGCCCCGACGCGGTGGCCGGTCAGGCGATAGGCCTTGGAGAAGGAATAGAGGTGGATGAGCGTGTCGTCCCAGGCGGGATCGGCGAAGAGGTCGTGCGGGGCGCCATCCTGTCCGAGGAAGTCGCGGTAGGTCTCGTCCACGATCAGCGCGATGCCGCGGGCGCGGGCGAGCTCGAGGAAGGCGCGGATCGTCTCCGGCGGATACTCGACGCCCGCGGGGTTGTTCGGCGTCACGAGGACGATGGCCCTCGTGCGCTCGGTGATCAGCGCCGCCGCCCGCACCGGATCGGGCAGGAGGTCGTCGCCCGTCGGCAGCACCTGCGTGCCGATGCCCGACATGTCGAGCCACATCTTGTGGTTGAAGTAGTAGGGCAGGGGCAGGATCACCGCGTCGCCCGGCGCGGCGAGCGTCGCCATCGCCGCGCAGAAGGCCTGGTTGCAGCCCGCCGTGATCGCGACCTGGCCCGGGCGGACCGTGCCGCCGTAGAAGGCGGACCATTGCGCGGCCAGTTCCTCGCGCAGCTCCGGCAGGCCGAGGACGGGGCCGTAGAGATGCGCGGAGGGCCGCGTGACAAGCGCCTCGGCCATCGCGCGGGCGAGCGCCTCGGGCGGCGGATCGACCGGAGCGGCCTGGCTGAGGTTGATGAGCGGCTTCTCCGGAGGGAAGTCGCGCCCCGCGATCCAGCGGCGCGCCTCCATGACCGGGGGCGGGAAGGTCGCCGCCATGTTGGGGTTGATCGGGTGCATCGTGCTCGGGGGGCTGCGGGGTGGCGGGGCGGAGGCCCCCGGCTCAGAACGGGATCTCGTCGTCCATGTCGTTGCCGCCGCCGCCCGAGCCGCCGCCATAGCCGCCGCGGTCGTCCGGGAAGCCGCCGCCGCGGTCGTCGGAATACCCGCCGCGTCCGCCGCCGCCGCCGTAGTCGCCACCGCCGCCGCCACCGCCGCCGTCACGGCCGTCGAGCATGGTCAGTTCGCCGCCGTAGGGGCGCAGCACCACTTCGGTCGAATAGCGGTCCTGGCCGGACTGGTCCTGCCACTTGCGGGTCTCGAGCTTGCCCTCGATGTAGACCTTGGAGCCCTTCTTCAGGTACTGCTCGGCGACCTTCACGAGGTTCTCGTTGAAGATGGCGACGGTGTGCCACTCGGTCCGTTCCTTGCGCTCGCCGGTGTTGCGGTCGCGCCAGGTCTCGGAGGTGGCGATGCGCAGGTTGCAGACCTTGCCGCCGTTCTGGAAGCTCCGCACCTCGGGGTCGCGGCCGAGATTGCCGATCAGGATCACCTTGTTGACGGAGCCGGCCATGTTCTTCCCCCTGGTCTCGTGCAGTGCTGCCGCGGGCGATTCCGAACCCGGCGGCGTTGCGTCGTTAGATCATCCCGTCTTGGTAAATTAAAGCCTAATCCGGCCGCAGGGGGGTGCCGGGCGCGTCCGCGCGCCGTCGTCCGAAGGGCGCCGCACCGGCGCCGGCCCGCCGATGCGGCCCACATCCCTGCGCGGGGCCTCGCCGAGCGCGCGGGTCCGCCCGGAACAGGGGGCTGCGCCGCGCGCCGTCCCGTGGCAGGGGAAGTCCCCGACCCGCAGCAACAGGGAGACGACCATGTTCCGCAGGACATCCCGCGCCGACCCGTTCCGCCGCACCCGCCGGGAGGGCTGGCCGGTCGCGCCCGTTGTTCTCGCCGGCCTCGTCCTCGGCGCGCTGATGGGCGGGGGCCTCGCGCTCAACCGCGATGACCCGCTCGACGCCGACCGCGACGGCAGGGTCAGCCGCGCCGAGCTGGCCGCGGTCATGCCCGATCTCGGGCGCGCGAGCTTCGACGCGATGGACGCGGATGGCGACGGCGTGCTCGACCCGGCCGAGCTCGCCGCCGCGCGGGACGCGGGCCGGATCGGCGGGAGCTGAGCCCGTCAGACGCCGCGCGCGATGGCGGCGACGCCGGTGCGGGCGAGGCGCACCTCGCCGAGCGGGCGCATCAGTTCGGTGAAGGCGTCCACCTTCTCGGGCGTGCCGGTGATCTCGAAGACGAAGCTCTGGAGCGTCGAGTCGACCACGTTGGCGCGGAAGATCTCGGCGATGCGCAGCGCCTCGACCCGGTGCTCGCCCTTGGCGATG
>NZ_JBQLZP010000309.1:0-11836 GCF_052168335.1 Roseicyclus sp.
CATCGCGAAGGGGATGCGCCACCGCTGCCCCGCCTGCGGGCAGGGCGCGCTCTACCGGGGCTACCTCAAGCTCGTCCCCGCCTGCGAGGCCTGCGGCGAGGACCTGAGCCACGCGCGCGCCGACGACGGGCCGGCCTATCTCTCGATCCTCGTCACCGCGAAGGTGATGGGCACGGCGATGCTTCTGGTCTACGAGACCTTCCAGCCCTCGCCCTACGTGCTGGCGGGGACGTTCTCGGCGGGCGTGGTGGCGATGGCGCTCGCGCTCCTGCCGAGGTTCAAGGGGCTGATCGTGGGGGTGCAATGGGCGAAGCGGATGCACGGGTTCTGAACGACAGGACGGCGCTTCGGGATGCCGCGACGATCATCGTCCTGCGCGACGCCGGGACGCGGCCGCGCGTCCTGATGGGCCAGCGCGGGCGCGGCGCGGCCTTCATGCCCTCGAAATTCGTCTTCCCCGGCGGCGCGGTCGACCCGGTCGACGCCACGATCCCGCTGGCCCGGGACAGCGCGCCCGACTGCGCCCGCCGCCTCGGGGTGGAGACCGGCACGCCCGCCTCCGCCATCCTCGCCGCCGCCACGCGCGAACTCCGCGAGGAGACGGGCCTGCTCCTCGGCGCGCCCGACCCGCGCGCGGCCGAGATCGAGGCGCCGAAGGGCTGGCGCGGCTATCTCGCGACGGGGCACCTGCCGGACGGCGGCGCGCTCGAATTCGTGTTCCGCGCGATCACGCCGCCCGGCCGGCCCCGCCGCTTCGACGCGCGCTTCCTGCTGGCCCGCGCCGAGGACCTGCGCTCGGACCCCGACGATTTCTCGGGGGCGGAGGACGAACTGGAGCACCTGCAATGGGTGCCGCTCGACGCGGCGCGGGGCTTCGACATGCCCTTCATCACCGAGGTGGTGCTGGCCGAACTCGCCGCGCGGCTGGAGGGGCGCGCGCATCCGGGCGTGCCCTTCTTCGACAACTCGACCGGGATCAGCCGCTTCCGCAGGCTCTGAGGCGTCCCGCCCGGCGGAGGGCATCGCAAGTGCGTATTTTCTGAAAGATGAAAGCAGGGGCGCGTCCTAGCCCGCGAGCGTCAGCCAGACCGGCATGGCGGCGAAGGCGAGGAGCGTCTGGACGGTGATCATCGTGGCCATGAGCGGCGCGTCGCCGCCGAGCTGGCGCGAGAGCGTGTAGGCCGCGACGCCGGTCGGCAGCGCGCCGTAGACGAGGGCGACGGCCGCCGGCAGCGGCGCGAGCCCGAAGGCGGAGGCGGCGGCGAGGATGGCGAGGGGGAAGACCGCGAGCTTGCCCAGCGCCGCGAGCGCCACGGGGGCGGCGTCGGCGGTCAGGCCGCGGAGCCTCAGGCTCGCGCCGACGCAGAGGAGCATGATCGGCAGCGCCGCCTGCCCGAGGACCGACAGCGTCCCGGAGAGGACGGGGATGGGGGCCAGGCCCGCCGCGTTGAAGCCGATCGCCGCGAGGATCGACAGGATCAGCGGGTTCGTCCCGAGCGACAGGAGCGCGCCCCGGATCGGGCGACCGCCGGGGCGCGGCAGGAAGACCGCGAAGAGGCTCACGACGGTGAGGTTCACCACCGGCACGAGGAGGGCCGCGCCGAGAACGGCGAGCTGAAGCCCCTCGGCCCCGTGCAGCGCCTCGGCGACGGCGAGCGCGACGAAGGTGTTGAAGCGCCCCGCCCCCTGGATCACCGAGGTGCCGACGGCACCCCCCCGCGCGAGCCAGAGCGCCGCCGCCACCCCGAAGAGCACCGCCGCGAAGAAGCCCGCGTAGAGCGTGCCCGCGAAGCGCAGCAGCCCCTCGCCCGAGAGGTCGGCCTCGGAGATGCGCACGAAGAAGAGCGCGGGCATGAGCACGAAGTAGACCAGCCGGTCGTTGAGGTTCCAGAACTCCTCGGAGGGGATGCCGCCGCGGCGGAGCGCGTAGCCCGTGCAGATCAGCAGGAAGACGGGCGCGATGGCGAGCGCGGTCGTGAGCATCTCAGAGGCTCGCGAGCAGGATGAGGAGGACGGAGAGGACGATGAGGGCGACGCCGCCGATCTCCTTGGCGCTGGAGCGTTCGCGGAGCCAGAAGACCGAGAAGAGGAAGGTGAAGACAAGCTCCACCTGCCCGAGCGCCTTGACATAGGCCGCGGTCTGGAGCGCGAAGGCGGTGAACCAGCCGAGCGAGCCCAGCATCGAGGCGAGGCCCATGGGGGCCGCCACGCGCCAGGCGGCGGCGACGCGGGCGATCTGGCCGGGTTCGCGCCAGCCGAGCCAGAGCCCGAGGCTCGCCGTCTGCACCAGCGTCGCGGCGAGGAGCGCCGTGGCCGCGCGCAGGAGCTCGTCCCCGCCCTCGAGCGACAGGGTCGCGCCCCGGTAGCAGACCGCCGAGACCCCGAAGAGGAGGCCCGAGGCGAGCCCGTAGCCCGAGGCCGCGTTGAAGATGCGCGCGGACCACGGCAGCGCCGTCTCGCCCTTCGGCGGATCCGAGAGCAGGAGGACGCCCGCGAAGCCCACGGCGATGGCGGCGGCGACGGGGGGCGAGACGCCCTCGCCCAGCACGACGAGGCCGATCAGCGCGGTCAGCATCACCTCGGTCTTCTTCAGCGTGATCCCGACCGCGAAATTGCGCCGCGCGAAGAGCGCGACGACGCAAGCCGTCGCCAGCATCTGCGCGAGCCCGCCAGTGACGACATAGGCCCAGAAGGCGGGCGTCGCGCGTGGCAGCGGCTGGCCCGACAGCCCGAGGTAGAGGGTAAGCGCCACCGCCACCATCGGCATCGCGTAGGCGAAGCGCGCCCAGGTCGCGCCCATCGTCGAGAGGGTCGTGACCTTGAGGTGCCGCTGCAGCAGGAACCGCAGGTTCTGCATGAACGCGGCGAAGATCGTGGCGAGGACCCAGGACGGCATGGCGCCAGATTGCGCAGCGCCGCGGGGGGCACAAGCGGGAAAAGCGCGGCCTAGGGGTCGGGGTAGAGCGGATGCGGCACCGGGTCCTTGGCGCGCAGGAAGTGGCGGCGGAAGACCTCGGCATAGCTCGCGTAGCGATAGCCGTCGTTGCGGCGGAGATACTTCTCGCGGTTGTTGAAGTAGATCCGCGGCAGCCGGTACCAGGGCAGCTTGGGGTGCATGTGGTGGACCACGTGCAGGTTGTTGTTGAGGAAGAGGAAGGCCAGAAGGCCCCGGTCCTCGATGATGACCGTCCGCGCCCGCGCCCGCACATGGGCCTGGTGCTCGAGGAAGGTGCGGATCTTCAGGATCGAGATGGCGAGGTAGGCCGAGAGCAGGTAGGCCCAGAGCGGCATGGGCGAGGCCGCGGCGACGGCGAGGATCGCGGCCGTCGGCGGCAGGTGCCAGAGCCAGCCCGCGAGCACGCGGCCATCGCCCGCGCGGATCAGCCGCCAGTCCGCCGCCATGAACGAGATCTGCGCCACGACGGGACCGATCGCCATGCGCCCGAGAAGCGTGTTGTTCACCTCGAGCACGCGCCGCTTCCAGCCCGGCAGCGCGCGCCAGACCGCGGGGTCGAGGTAGTTCGTCTCGGGGTCGTCGTAGGGGTCGGTGAGCGTCGCGTCCATGTGGTGCGCGAGATGCGTGTCGCGGAAGCGCAGGTAGGGGATCGCGAGGTTGAGCGAGGGGAAGGCCAGGATCTCGCCCAGCCGCCGCTCGGAGAAGGGATGGCCGTGGATCACCTCGTGCTGGAGCGAGGCCTGGAGCGCGATGGTCAGCGCCGCGGCGGGAACGGCGAGGGCGAGCGAGACGCCCGGCAGCAGGAAGAGCGCCGCGGCCCATGCCGCGTAACACGCCGCGATCAGGAGCAGCGTGGGCCATTCGACCCGCATCGCGGGGTCTCCTCTGTTCGCGTGTCGGGGGCGCAGGCGCCCGGTCTGCCCGATCCGGACCTCGCGTCCGGTTCCATGTAACGATTACGTGACCTTGCGTTTCGGGGGCAGACGGGGTTTTCTCTCCAAGGAATTCAACAATGGTGAGAAAATTCACCGATGGTGGAAATCCTCGACAAGCGCGACCGGGCGCACCTCTTCCGCGACCGGCTGAAGATGGCGATGGAGGCCGCGGGCATGAGCCGCGCGCGGCTGGCGCAGGTCGTGGGCATCGACCGCTCGACGGTGACGCAGATCCTCGCCGGCGGCGAGGTGCGGGTGCCGGGCGGGCACGTGGTGGCGGGGCTTTCGACCGCGCTCGGGGTCTCGGCGGACTGGCTCCTCGGGCTCTCGGACCGGCCGGAGCAGGTCGGCGCGTTGCTGGCCGCCTCGCTCTCGATCTCGGAGGCGGGGCGCGCGACCGGGACCGACGACCAGATCTTCGCCTGGCACGAGGAGGCGGCGGGCTACAAGATCCGCCACGTTCCCGCGACGCTGCCCGACCTCCTCAAGACCGACGCGCTGATGCGCTGGGAATACGCGCCCGCGACGGTGAAGACGCCGGGGCAGGCCATCGCCGCGGCCCATGCGCGGCTGGAATGGCTGCGCGGCACGACGAGCGACTACGAGATCGCGATCCCCCTCCACGAGCTCGAGAGTTTCGCTTGTGGAACAGGCTATTACGCGGGACTCGACGCCGAGGTGCGGCGCGAGCAGCTCGACTGGCTCCTGACCGTCTACGAGCAGCTCTTTCCGGGCCTGCGGCTCTTCCTCTTCGACGCGCGCATCGTCTATTCGGCGCCCCTGACGGTGTTCGGCCCGCTCCTCGCCGTGCTCTACGTGGGCCACCACTACGTCACCTTCCGCGACCGCGAGCGGGTGCGCGCGATCAGCCGGCATTTCGACTGGCTGGTGCGCGAGGCCGCGGTTTCGGACCGCGACTTCGCGGGCCGCGTCGCGGCGCTCCGGCAGGCCTGCTGAGCTAGACGCGCGCGGTCTCGAAATGGGCGAGGACGGCGCGGGCGGCGGCCTCGCCGAAGGTCCGGTGCCCGTCCTCCGTCCAGTGCACGCCGTCGATGGGCGAGACCGTCACGTGCGCGCCCGCGTCGAGATAGCCGCAGCCCTGCCGAAGCGTCACGTCGAGGATCAGCTCGGGCAGCCTTTCCTGTTTCTTCTCAGCGCCTTCGAAGATGTCCTTCAGGCAGCCCGCCTCGACCACGGGCGCCGGCGAGACCAGCAGGATGTCGAGCCCCGGCACCAGCGCGCGCGCCTCCAGCACCAGCCGCTCGAGGCTCCGCGCGATGTCGGCCCCGGTGACGGAGAAGCGCGGCTTGAGGTCGTTGGTGCCGAGCATCAGGAGCATGAGATCGACGGGGACGTGGCTCATCAGGACGGCCGGAAGCACCTCGATCCCCGAGCGCCGCCCGCCCTCGACCGGGTCGTCATGCACCGTGGTGCGGCCGGGAAGCCCTTCGGCGATCACCTCGAAGTCGTCGCCGAGGCGCGCCGCCATCACGTCGGGCCAGCGCGCGCCCTTGCGGAAGCGGTCCATCCGCCCGAGCTCGCGCAGCGGCGCGGTGCCGTGGGTGTTGCTGTCGCCGTAGCACAGGATCGTGGGCATGATCGGCCTCCCTGCCTTGCCGCGCCGGGGGCCGGCGCGTCCCTTCGCGGCATCCTTGCCCCGACGCGCGGCCCTTGTCATCCGGTTCCGGGGCGGCGGCGCGGCCGGGGAGCCGCCGCCGCCGTCGGAACGGGGGTATCAGGGGGCGATGCGGACTGTCCTATTTCGATCCGAGACGCGCGAATAACTCAGCATGGTCCACTGAGGATTGCCTGAATCGAACCTCTTGCCCACTTATCCCCAAAGCTCAGAACGGCAGCGGCATCGCCTTGTGCGCGGCCTCGATATCGGCGAGCACGTCCGGCCCCAGCCGCGTGTCGAGGCCCGCGAGGATGCGCTCGAGCTGCGCCGGTGTCGTCGCGCCGAAGATCGTCGAGACCGGGAAGGGCCGCTGCACCGTGAAGGCGAGCGCCATGTGCACGATGTCGAGCCCGTGCCGCTCGGCGATGCCGAGATAGGCGTCGACGGCGGGGAAGACCCGGTCCGTGATCCGCCCGCCGAGGTTCTCGGTGCCTGCGCGGCGGCTGCCCGGCGGGATGTCCCCGCCCTGGTACTTGCCCGTCAGGAGCCCCGCGCCGAGCGGCGAATAGGCCAGCAGCGTCACCTTCTCGTTCACGGCGAGTTCGGCGAGATCGGTGTCGTAGTGCCGGCAGAGGAGCGAATACTCGTTCTGGATCGACTGCACCCGCGGCAGGCCATGCTCCTCCGACAGCCTGAGCCACTGCGCCGTCCCCCAGGCGCTCTCGTTCGACAGCGCGAAATGGCCGATCTTGCCCGCCTTGCGCGCGGCCTCGGCGGCCTCCAGCACCTCGACCATGTGGGCGAGCGTCGCGGCGCGGTCCTGCCTGGAGGGGTCGTAGCCCCAGTTCTGGCGGAAATGGTAGCTGCCGCGGTTGGGCCAGTGGAGCTGGTAGATCTCAACGTGATCGGTCCTCAGCCGCTTCAGCGAGGCGTCGAGCGCCTCCGCGAAGGTCGCGCCCGTGATGTCCTGCCCCTGCCGGACGAAGGCGGCGTTCTTGCCGGTGATCTTCGTCGCCAGCACGTAGTCGCCGCGCCGCCCGGGGTTCTTCGCGTTCCAGGTGCCGAGGATCTCCTCGGTCACGCCCACGGTCTCGGCCCGCACGGGGTTCACCGGATACATCTCGGCCGTGTCGACGATGGTGATCCCCGCCGCCAGCGCCATGTCCATCTGCCGGTGCGCGTCCGCCTCGGGCGTCTGGTTGCCCCAGGTCATCGTGCCGAGGCAGTAATCGGTGATCGTCAGGTCGGTCGAGCCGAGCGGAATGCGGCGCATGGTTCGTTGTCCCTCGCGTTTTTTCGTCGGCCGGACCTTAGGCGGCGGGGCGGCGAGGGCAAGCGGGGACTTGAGAACGAAAGCGGAACATCTATACTCGGGTGCATGGACCCGACCCGCCTCACCCGCGCCTCGCACCGCCAGGACCGGCCCTCCGTGCCGCTTCTGGGGCGCTTCCCGCTCGCCGCGGGGCGGGCGCACGAGGCCTGCGGCCCCGCGCGGCGGCGGCTCGCGCTCTGGCTGATGGCGGCCACGAAGGGCCCCGTCATGTGGATCCGCCCCGCCTGGCATCCCGACCGGCTGCACATGGCGGGCGTCCGGGTCGAGGCCGATCCCGGCCGCCTGATCTTCGTCGAGCCGGTGCGGGCGGAGGACCTCCTCTGGTCGGCGGAGGAGGCGCTGCGGGCGGGCGTCGTGCCGCTGGTCGTGGCCGACCTCACCGACCCGCCGGGGCTGACGCCGGTGCGCCGGTTGCACCTCGCCGCGGAGGCCGGGGCCGAGCGGACGGGGCGCGCGCCCCTCGCCCTGCTCCTCGCGCCCGGCGACGGCGGGGCGGCGGGGGTGGAGACGCGCTGGCGCCTCGACCCCGCCCATGAAAGCCCCGAGACGGAGGGCTGGCGGCTCGCCCGGCTCCGCGCGCGGGAGGCGCCGCCGGGCGCCTGGCGCGTGCGGCGCGGGCGGACCGGCGCGCCGGAGGTGGCGGGACAGGTGCGCGAGGCCGAGCCCGCCTGAGACACGGAGGAACCCCGCCCGGCCGGGACGGCGCGGACGGTTTCGATCGGAGCCCTTTCGGCGCCGTCGGCTCCATGGGGCGACCGCCCGGTCGAAAGCCGCTTGGGGGAAAGCCGCGGCACCCGACCCGGTCCGGCGGACGCTGCCCGGGCGGGAGCCGCTCGGGCGAGGCCACCCCGAGGAAGGGCGGCGCTCCCCAGGGCCGCTCCGTCGGGGCCACACCGGCGAAGGACCGACCCCGAGGGGACCGGTCCGGCAGGGGCTCGGCGCGCGAGATCGTCCCGCGGGACCGATCCCCGGAGGCGCCGGCCCCGAAAGGCCTTCCCTCGCAAGGCGCGCCCCCCTGCCGGGAGGCCGATTACCGCACCGAACACCCGTACGAAGGGCACAAGAATGGCGGCGCCGCCGGAAAGGCGGGTTCGTCCGTCCCCCGGAACGACCCGGGGGCCCGTGAATGCCGGCAAGACCGGTCGCGCGACCTGCGCCCTGAGCGACTGGGGCGGTCTGGGGCCGCGCGGGCCGAACCGTGGTGGTATGGGCAGGGCCGGAAGCCCCGCCCGTGGCATGCCATGGGCGGCACCCTGCCACGAACCGGTTAACATTCCCCTACGCGCCCCCTACCCGCCCCCGGCCCGCCCCGGCCGGAGGCGCGCAAAACGACCTCCATCCGGCGGAAAGGGGCTAGCGCCCGGCCCCCGCAGCGGCTTTGGTCGGGACTGCCGCCCGACACGCCACGTCCCCCCGCCCCCCGCGACCCAATGCGCCTTCTCGTCTCCTTCGCCGCCCTCTTCCTCTCGGTCGTCCTGCTCCAGCTCTCCTCGGGCGGCGTCGGCCCGCTCGACGTGCTCTCGGGCGCGGAACTCGGCTTCACCAACGGGCAGATCGGCCTCCTCGGCTCGGCGCATTTCCTCGGCTTCTTCGTGGGCTGCTGGTGGGCGCCGCGGGTGATGGGCTCGGTCGGGCACAGCCGCGCCTTCGCGGCCTTCACGGCGGCGGGCGCCATCGGCCTTCTCGCGCACATGCTGGTGGTCGACCCCTACGCCTGGGCGCTCATGCGGGCGGCGACGGGCTTCTGCGTGGCGGGCTGCTACACGGTGATCGAGGCCTGGCTCCAGGCCAAGACCGACAACGCCAACCGCGGCCGCACCATGGGCACCTACCGGATGGTGGACACCGGCGGAAGCCTCGTCGCCCAACTCATGATCGGCGTGCTCGAGCCCGCCTCCTACGTCTCCTACAACCTCCTCGGCATCCTCTGCATCGCGGCCCTCCTGCCGCTGACGCTCACCCGCACGCCGCAGCCCGAGACCGGCGACGCGCCGCGGCTGCGCCCCGGCCTCGCCTGGCGGCTCTCGCCGCTCGCGGTGGCGGGCGTGATCGTGTCGGGCGTGTCGGGCGCGGCCTTCCGCATGATCGGCCCGCTCTACGGGGCGCAGGTCGGGCTCTCGGCGGACCAGATCGGCCTCTTCCTCGCGGCCTACGTGCTGGGCGGCGCCTTCGCGCAATGGCCCGCGGGCTGGGCCGCCGACCGGCACGACCGGCGCCACGTGCTGATCTGGTTCTCGGTCGCCTCGATCGTCGCCTGCGCCGTCACCGTCGCCTCCTCGGACCTCGGCGTCGCCGCGGTCTTCCTCGCGGCGCTGCTCTTCGGGGCGGCGACCTTCCCGATCTACTCGATCTCGGCCGCCCACGCGCATGACTGGGCCGAGGACGCCCAGCGCGTCGAGCTTTCGGCCGCGCTGATGTTCTTCTACGCGGTCGGCGCCATCGTGGCGCCGCTCGCCACCTCCTGGCTCATCGCGCTCTACGGGCCGGGCGCGCTCTTCTGGTTCATCGCGGTGGCCCATGTGGGCCTCGTGCTCTACGGCCTCGTGCGGATGCGCCGGAGGCCCTCGGCCGGCGCGCGCGCCCCCTATGTCTGGATCCCGCGCACCTCCTTCCTCGTCGGCCGCATCTTCCGCAGGCACGACCCCGACTGAGCCTTTGGGGCGCGCCCCCGCCCTTTCATCTTTCCCGAAATACGCAACACGACACCTCCGCCCCGCGCCTCGGCCCGCCGCGCCGCGCCCTGCCTCTGGCCTCCGTCCCGCGCGGGCGCTAAACGGGTCGGCACAGTCAGGCGGAGGTTTCCATGGCGCGCATCCTCATCACCTCGGCGATCCCCTACATCAACGGGATCAAGCACCTGGGCAACCTGGTGGGCTCGCAGCTGCCCGCCGACCTCTTCGCCCGCTACATGCGCGCCCGCGGCAACGAGGTTCTGTTCCTCTGCGCCACCGACGAGCACGCCACCCCGGCCGAGCTCGCCGCCGCCAGGGCGGGCAAGCCCGTGGCCGAATACTGCGCCGAGATGTGGCAGGTGCAGGACCGGCTCGGGCAGGGATTCCGCCTTTCCTTCGACCATTTCGGCCGCTCGTCGAGCCCGCAGAACCACCGCCTCACGCAGCACTTCGCGGGCCGCCTCGCCGAGGCGGGGCTGATCCGCGAGGTCTCGGAGAAGCAGATGTATTCCAGGGCCGACGGCCGCTTCCTGCCCGACCGCTACATCGAGGGGACCTGCCCCAACTGCGGCTACGACAAGGCCCGCGGCGACCAGTGCGAGAACTGCACCAAGCAGCTCGACCCGACCGATCTCATCGACCCGCGCTCGGCGATCTCGGGGAGCACGGACCTCGAGGTGCGCGAGACCAAGCATCTCTACCTCCGCCAGTCCGCGATGCGCGACCGTCTGCGGGAATGGATCGACGGCAAGGCCGACTGGCCGGTGCTCACGACCTCCATCGCGAAGAAGTGGCTCGACGACGGCGAGGGGTTGCAGGACCGGGGCATCACCCGCGACCTCGACTGGGGCATCCCGGTGAAGAAGGGGACGGAGGACTGGCCCGGCATGGAGGGCAAGGTCTTCTACGTCTGGTTCGACGCGCCGATCGAGTACATCGCCTGCGCCGCCGAATGGGTGGACGCCGGAAAGGGAGAGGATTGGGAGCGCTGGTGGCGCACCGACAAGGGCGCCGAAGACGTGCGCTACGTCCAGTTCATGGGCAAGGACAACGTGCCCTTCCACACGCTGAGCTTCCCCGCGACGATCCTGGGCTCGGGCGAGCCCTGGAAGCTCGTCGACTACATCAAGTCGTTCAACTACCTGAACTACGACGGCGGCCAGTTCTCGACCTCGCAGGGCCGCGGCGTCTTCATGGACCAGGCGCTCGAGATCCTGCCGCCCGACTACTGGCGCTGGTGGCTTCTCTCCCACGCGCCCGAGACCTCGGACAGCGAGTTCACCTGGGAGGCGTTCCAGCAGGACGTGAACAAGGACCTCGCGGACGTGCTGGGGAACTTCGTCAGCCGGATCACCAAGTTCTGCCGCTCGAAGTTCGGCGAGGTGGTGCCGGAGGGCGGCGACTACGGGCCGAAGGAGGCCGAGGTGACGGCCGAGCTGGCCGAGCGCCTCGCCCGCTACGAGCGGCACATGGACGCCATCGAGATCCGCAAGGCGGCGGCGGAGCTGCGCGCGATCTGGGTCGCGGGCAACGAATACCTGCAGGAGGCGGGCCCCTGGACCGTCTTCAAGACCGACGAGGCGCGGGCCGCCGCGATCACCCGCTTCGCGCTGAACCTGATCCCGTTCTACGCCAGCCTCTCGGCGCCCTTCATCCCCGACGCAGCGGCGAAGATGGCCGAGGCGATGGGCGTCGACCTGGCCTGGCCCGAAAGCGCCGAGGCGGCCCTGTCCGCCCTTCCGGGCGGGCATCCCTTCACCGTGCCGGACGTGCTCTTCGCCAAGATCCAGGACGAGGAGCGCGCGGACTGGGCGACCCGCTTCGCGGGCGTCCGGACCTGACGGCGATGGGCGTTTCGGTCGGGATCGCGGACGGCATCGCGACCGTCACGCTCTCGAACCCGCCGGTCAACGCGCTGAGCCACGCGATCCGCGAGGGGCTGGCCGACGCCGTCGCCCGGCTCGAGGCCGACGCGGGCGTGCGCGCGGTGATCCTCACCGGCGCGGGCGGCAGCTTCATCGCGGGCGCCGACATCCGCGAGTTCGGCCAGCCGCCGCGCGACCCGTCCCTGCCCGACGTGGTGCAGAGGCTCGACGGCGTGCGCAAGCCCTGGGTCGCGGCCATCGCGGGCGTCGCGCTCGGCGGCGGGCTCGAGGTGGCGCTCGGCTGCTCGCACCGGATCGCGGCGCGGGGCGCGAAGCTCGGCCTGCCCGAGGTCAATCTCGGGATCATCCCCGGCGCGGGGGGCACCGTCCTCCTGCCGCGGCTGGTGCCCGCCGACCGGGCACTGTCGCTCATCGCGGGCGGCAAGCCCGTCGACGC
>NZ_JBQLZP010000310.1:0-14055 GCF_052168335.1 Roseicyclus sp.
CGACGCGGTCATCACGCCACCGTCGAGCCGGCGCGCCGCCATCAGCTCGCCCATCACCGCGGGCACGCCGCCGGCGCGGAAGAAGCTCTCGCCGAGGTACTCGCCCGCGGGCTGCATGTTGACGAGGAGCGGCAGGTCGTGGCCGTGCTCCTGCCAGTCGGTGACGTGCAGCTCCACGCCCGCGTGCCGTGCGATGGCCTGCAGGTGCGGCGGCGCGTTGGTCGAGCCGCCGATCGCCGTGTTCACCCGGATCGCGTTGAGGAAGGCGGCGCGGGTCAGGATGTCGGAGGGCTTCAGGTCCTCCTCCACCATGCCGACGATGCGCCGCCCGGTCAGGTAGGCCATCTCCATCCGCTCGCGGAAGGGCGCGGGGATCGCCGCCGCACCGGGCAGCGTCATGCCCAGCGCCTCGGCCATCGCGTTCATGGTCGAGGCCGTGCCCATCGTGTTGCAATGCCCGAGCGAGGGCGCCGACGAGCAGGCCCGCGCCATGAACTCGGCATAGTCGATCTCGCCCGCGGCCAGCAGCCTGCGGCTCTCCCACAGGATCGTGCCGCTCCCTGCGCGCTTGCCCTTCCACCAGCCGTCCGTCATCGGCCCGCCGTTGAGCGCGATGGCGGGGATGTCCACCGTCGCGGCCCCCATCAGCATCGCGGGCGTGGTCTTGTCGCAGCCCGTGGTCAGCACGACGCCGTCGATCGGGTAGCCGTGCAGCACCTCGACGAGGCTGAGATACTGGAGATTGCGGTCGAGCGCGGCGGTGGGCCGCTTGCCGGTCTCCTGGATCGGGTGGACGGGAAACTCCATCGGGATGCCGCCCGCGTCGCGGATGCCGGCCTTGATCCGGTCCATGAGGAAGACGTGGATCTTGTTGCAGGGAACGAGGTCGCTGCCCGTCTGCGCGATGCCGATGATCGGGCGCTCGGACTGCAGTTCGTCCTTGGTGAAGGCCTGGTTCTGGTATCGCTCGAGATAGAGCGCGGTCATGCCCGGGTTGTTGGGATTGTCGAACCATTCCTGGCTGCGGTAGCGGCGGTTGGCGCGGGTCTTCGACATGGCTCGGTTCCACATGCTGAAACTTGGGGCCGAATATTGAGACGGCTGGCGCCAGTCTTACGCAGCGCCGCGCCACCGGACAAGGGGCGGCGGGGTTGCGATCCGGCGGCGCCGGGTCCAGCCTGTTGAGGCAGATCAAGTCCCGACCGATCCGAATGTGCCAGACGGGGCGCACGGAGGTAAACCGGATGGTTCAGTTCGTCTTCCGCACCGAGGCGCTGCGCAAGACCTACGCCACGGGCGGCGCCGAGGTCCACGCGCTCGCGGGCGTCGACCTCGAGCTCTACGGGGGCGAGCTCGCCGTCCTGCTGGGCGCCTCGGGCTCGGGCAAGTCGACGCTTCTCAACATCCTCGGCGGGCTCGACCACGCGACCTCGGGGCGGGTCTGGTTCCGCGACCTCGAGCTGACAGATCTCGGCGACCGGGCGCTGACGCGCTACCGGCGGGATCACGTGGGCTTCGTCTTCCAGTTCTACAACCTCGTCCCCTCGCTCAGCGCGTGTGAGAACGTCCAGCTCGTCACCGACGTGGCGCCCAGGCCCATGGACCCCGCCGAGGCGTTGGAGATGGTGGGCCTCAAGCACCGGCTCGACCATTTCCCGGCCGAGCTCTCGGGGGGCGAGCAGCAGCGCGTCGCCATCGCGCGCGCCATCGCCAAGCGGCCCGAGGTCCTGCTCTGCGACGAGCCGACGGGCGCGCTCGACTCGAAGACCGGGGTGCAGGTGCTCGAGGTCCTGAAGGAGATCAACGACAGCCTCGGCACCTCCACCATCGTCATCACGCACAACGCCGGCATCCGCGAGATGGCGCACCGGGTCATCCTCTTCGCGGACGGCAGGATCGCGGGCGTCGAGGTGAACGACCGCCGCGTCGCCCCCCACGAGATCACGTGGTGAGGGCCGGGGATGCAGGCGATCGACAAGAAGCTCCTGCGCGACTTCGGGCGGCTCTGGCTCCAGGGGCTCGCCATCGCGGTGGTGCTGGCCTGCGGCGTCGCGATCCTGCTCACCGCCTTCGGGATGAACACCGCGCTCACCGACACGCGCGACGCCTATTACGAGCGCAACCGCTTCGCCGACATCTTCGCCGAGACGCGCCGCGCGCCGCTGACGCTCCTGCCCGAGATCGCCGAGATCCCCGGCGTCTCCTCCGCCGGGGCGCAGGTGCGGGGCATGGCGATCCTCGACCTTCCGGGGCGGGAGGAGGTGGCGATGGGGCAGATCCTGTCCTGGCCCGCCGACGACGCGCCGCTCCTGAACGTGCCCGTGCTCAGGACGGGCACCTACCCCGCCGCGCCCGACGAGGTCATGGTCACGACCGCCTTCGCCGAGGCCAACGGCTTCGCCATCGGCGACGTCTTCCACGCCAACATCAACGGCCAGCGGCGCGCGTTGACGATCACGGGCACGGCGCTGAGCCCCGAGTTCATCTACA
Organism: Roseicyclus sp.; assembly: GCF_052168335.1. Lineage (GTDB taxonomy): Bacteria > Pseudomonadota > Alphaproteobacteria > Rhodobacterales > Rhodobacteraceae > Roseibacterium. The sequence continues at coordinate 2,491 of NZ_JBQLZP010000310.1, forward strand.
CGATCGGGCCCGGCGCGCTGATGCCCGACAACGAGGGTTTCGGCATCCTCTGGATGAGCGAGGCCGCCGTCGCCGCCGCCTACGACATGGCGGGCGCCTTCAACCACGTGGCGCTCCGCATCGACGCCGAGGCGCAGGCCCGCGACGTGATGGACAGGCTCGACACGCTGCTCGACCCCTATGGCGGGCTCGGCGCCTACGACCGCTCCTCGCAGGTCAGCGACAGCTTCGTCTCCGCCGAGATCGACCAGCTTCGCGGGATGGCGACGGTGGTTCCGCCGATCTTCTTCGCCATCTCGGCCTTCCTCGTCGGCATGGTCATCAGCCGGATCGTCGCGCTCGACCGGGCGGAGATCGGGCTTCTGAAGGCGCTCGGCTATTCGGACGTGGAGGTGTGCCTGCACTACCTGCTGCTCGCCGCCATGATCGCGGTGATCGGGGTCGGCATCGGCTGGGGCCTCGGCACGATCCTCGCGCGGCTGATGGCGAACCAGTACGCGACCTTCTTCGACTTCCCCTACCTCATCTTCCGCGTGCCGCTCTGGGTCTACGCGATGTCGGGGCTCGCGGCGCTGCTCACCACGATGCTCGGCGCGGCGCGGGCGGCGCTGATGGCCGCGCGCCTCGCCCCCGCCGTCGCCATGCAGCCCCCGGCCCCGCCGATGTTCCGACGCAGCCTCCTCGACCGGCTGATGGCGCACGCGCGCCTCCGGCAGACGACGATCATGGTGCTCCGCAGCGTCGTGCGCTGGCCGGTGCGGAGCTTCCTGACGGCGACGGGCCTCGGGGCGGCGACCGCGGCCGTCATCTCCTCGGGCTTCATGTTCGGCGCGCTCAACCACATCATCGACCTCGCCTTCAACCAGGCGTTCCGGCAGGACGCCATGATCCTCTTCACCTCCGACGTGCCGGAGACGGCGTTGCCCGATGTCGCCCGCCTGCCCGGCGTGATGCAGGTGGAGCCGCAGCAGTTCCATTCCGCGACGCTCAGGAACGGCCCGCGCGAGAAGCGCGTGGCCCTCGAGGCGCGGCCCGGGGACGCCACGCTCAGCCGGGTGATCGGCGCGGACGGCAGGCCGATCACGCCGCCGCCCGGTGGCCTCCTCCTCTCCACCCGGCTGGCGGAGCAGCTGGAGCTCGCGGTCGGCGACAGCGTGGAGGTGGAGTTCATGACCGGCCGCCGCGAGACGCACGAGATGGTTGTGACCGGCCTCGTCGAGCAGTTCCTCGGCCTCGGCGCCTATGCCGACATCGAATTCCTCGACGCGCAGTTCCGCCGCAGCCCGCGCATGTCGGTCGCGAACGTCCTGGTGGACGAGACGGCGCTCCCCGCGCTTCACGCCGCGTTGCAGGAGACGCCCGCGCTCTCGGGCCTCATCCTGATGAACGAGAACCGCCGCTCCTTCGAGGAGACGATCAGCCAGAACGTCGTCGTGGTGAACATGATCTACGCGGGCATCGCCATCCTCATCACCGTGGGCGTCGCCTATAACGGCGCGCGCATCCAGCTGAGCGAGCGCGCGCGGGAGCTGGCGAGCCTGCGCATCCTCGGCTTCAGCCGGGCGGAGGTGTCGTCGGTGCTGGTCGGCGAGACGATGCTGCTGGCCGTCCTGGCGCAACCGCTCGGCTGGCTCATGGGGGCCTGGATCGCGACCGCGCTGTCGAACAGCTTCTCCTCCGACCTCTACGCCATCCCGCTGGTGCTGGAGCCCGCCATCTTCGCCCGCGCGAGCCTGATCGTGCTCGCCGCGAGCTTCGTTTCCGTCATGCTCGTGCGGCGCCGCATCGACCGGATGGACCTCGTCGCCGTCATGAAGACAAGGGAGTGATCCGACATGCTGAAGACGCGAACCCTCGGCCTCGGCCTCGCAGGCGCCGTCCTCATCGGCGGGCTGGCCTGGGTCGCCTTCCGCGAGGACCCGGTGCCCGTGGACCTCGTGGAAGTGACCGCGCGGCCCATGCAGGTGACGATCGACGCCGATGGACGCACGCGCATCGTCGACCTCTACGAGGTGGCGAGCCCCATCGCCGGCACCGCACGCCGCGCGCCCGTCGCGGTGGGCGATCCGGTCACGGCGGGCGAGACGGTCGTGGCGCGGGTCGAGCCCGGCAGCCCCTCGCTCCTCGACGCGCGGAGCCGTGCGCAGGCGGAGGCGAGCGTGGCCGAGGCCGAGGCCGCGCTCGACGTCGCGCGCTCCGAACTGCGCCGGATGGAGGAGGAGGAGGAGTTCGCCCGCCTCCAGTACGACCGCACCCGCACGCTGGTGGAGCGCGGCGTCGCCACGGTCACGCAGATGGAGACGGTGGCCCAGCAACTCGCCGTGGCCGAGGCCGCCGTCGCCGCCGCGCGGTCCCGTCTCGCCATGTCCGAGGGCGCGCTCGGCCGGGCGGAGGCGGCGCTGGTCGGCCCCGGCGTGGACGACGTGGCCGAGGAGGAGTGCTGCGTCGTCCTGCGCGCGCCCGCCGACGGCGTCGTCCTCTCCATCGCGCAGATCAGCGAGCATCCGGTGCAGGCGGGTGCGCCGCTGGTCACGGTGGGCGACCCGCAGGACCTCGAGATCGTCGCCGATCTCCTCTCGTCGGACGCGGTGCGCATCGGCCCCGGCACGCGCGCCATCGTCGAGCGCTGGGGCGGCCCCGACCCGCTCGAGGCGGTGCTCCGCCGGATCGAGCCCGCCGCCGAGACGCGCGTTTCCTCCCTCGGCATCGAGGAGCAGCGCGTGGACGCGATCTTCTCCATCGAGACGCCGGCCGGGGCGCGCCCCGGCCTCGGTCACGGCTTCTCCGTCTTCCTCCGGATCGTCGAGTGGGAGGGGCCCGAGGTCGTGCAGGTTCCGCTCGGCGCGCTCTTCCGCCGGGGCGGGGACTGGGCCGTCTTCGTGGTGGAGGACGGCATCGCGCGCGAGCGGCTGGTGGAGGTCGGCCGCCGCGGCCAGCGGACGGCTCAGATCACGGGCGGCCTCGCGCCCGGCGACGTGATCGTGACCCACCCGAGCGACGCGGTTCAGGACGGCGTCGCCATCGTGGACCGGGCGACGCTCTGATCAGACGGTCTCGCCCAGCATCCGGACGGCGAGGCGCGCGGTGACGCTCAGACCCTGGGCCTGCCCTGCGTCGATCGCACGCTGGATCTCGGCCCGCATCGCGGGGTCCCAGAAGTCGCGCAGGTGCTGCGCCGTCCGCTCCGCCGCCTGGTGGCCCGGCTGGCTGTCGAAGAACATGGCGATCTGGTTTGCCATGCGCACGAGCTTGTCAGGCGACATCGCTTCTCCTCTCGATGATGCGGGCGGGGTGGGAAAAGACCTCGACGGTCTCGCCGCGCGCGAAGGCGGCGAGCGTCAGGCCCGCCTCCTCGGCGAGGCGCAGCGCATGGGCCGTCGGCGCCGAGACCGAGACGACGAGGCCCGCCCCCGCCATCGCGGCCTTCTGCACCATGTCGACGGACACGCGGCTGGTCAGGACGAAGGCGCCGCGTGCGGGCGGCACCCCGTCCCGCGCCAGCGCGCCGATCAGCTTGTCGAGCGCGTTGTGCCGGCCCACGTCCTCGCGGGCATGGGTGATCCCCCGCCCCGGCTGGAGGAACCCCGCGCCATGCACCGCCCGCGTCAGGTCGTGCAGCGGCTGGTGCGCGCGCAGGTCCTCGGCGGCGGCCACGATCTCGGCGATGGTGAAGGCCGCCTCAGCCCTCACCCGCGGCAGGGGGCGCACCGCCTCCTCGAGGCTGTCGATCCCGCAGAGGCCGCAGCCCACGGGGCCCAGCATCGCGCGCCGCCGCGCACCCAGCGCCTCGGCCCGCCCCTCGTCGATCCAGAGCCGCGCCTCGATGCCGCGCGCGAGGTCCAGCGCCTCGACGCTGCCGATCTCGGCCGCCTCCGCCACGATCCCCTCGCTCAGCGCGAAGCCGAGCGCGAAGTCCTCGATATCGGCGGGCGTCGCCATCATGACCGCCTGTGTCGTGCCGTTGACGGTGATCGCGACCGGCACCTCTTCGGGCAGCGCGCGCGTCACGGCACGCCGCTCGCCCCCCGAGAGGACGAGGCCCGGCGCGCCCGTGGAGGGCCGGATGCGGGAGGCGTCTCTCACTCCGCCGCCGGAAGGACGCGCCGCGCCCGCTCCGCCTGCGCCTCGTAGCTGCGCTGCCACTCCGTCGGCCCGTTCGAGAGCGACACCTGCACCGCCGTCACCTTGTATTCGGGGCAGTTCGTGGCCCAGTCGGAATAGTCCGTGGTGATGACGTTGGCCTGCGTGCCCGGATGGTGGAAGGTCGTGTAGACGACGCCCGGGCTGACCCGGTCGGTCAGGACGGCGCGCAGCGACGTCTCCCCCGAGCGCGAGGCGAGGCGCACCCAGTCGCCCTCCTTCACGCCCCGCACCTCGGCGTCGTGGGGATGGATCTCGAGCACGTCCTCCTTGTGCCAGACGGTGTTCTCCGTCCGCCGCGTCTGCGCACCGACGTTGTACTGGCTGAGGATGCGCCCGGTCGTGAGCAGCAGCGGGAAGCGCGGCCCCGTCCGCTCGTCCGTCGCGACGTATTCCGTCACGATGAACCGTCCCTTGCCGCGCACGAAGCCATCCACGTGCATGATCGGCGAGCCATCCGGTTTCGCCTCGTTGCAGGGCCACTGGACCGAACCGCGCGTCTCCAGCAGCTCGTAGGTCACGCCCGCGAAGGAGGGGGTCGTGGCCGCGATCTCCTCCATGATCTGCGAAGGGTGCGTGTAATGCCACCCGGCCCCCATCGCATTGGCGAGAAGCTGCGTGATCTCCCAGTCGGCATAGCCGTTGCGGGGCGCCATCACGCGGCGCACGCGGTTGATCCGCCGCTCGGCATTGGTGAACGTCCCGTCCTTCTCGAGGAATGTCGAGCCCGGCAGGAAGACGTGCGCGTAGTTCGCGGTCTCGTTGAGGAAGAGGTCGTGGACGATCACGCAGTCCATCGCCGCGAGGCCCGCCGCCACGTGCTTGGTGTCGGGGTCCGATTGCAGGATGTCCTCGCCCTGGCAGTAGAGGCCCCTGAAGGTGCCGCTCACCGCCGCGTCGAGCATGTTGGGAATGCGCAGGCCCGGCTCGGGGTCGATCTCCACGCCCCAGGCCGCCTCGAAGATCGCCCGCACGTCGGCGTTCTTGACGTGGCGGTAGCCCGGCAGCTCGTGCGGGAAGCTCCCCATGTCGCAGGAGCCCTGCACGTTGTTCTGGCCGCGGAGCGGGTTCACCCCCACACCCTCGCGCCCGATGTTGCCGGTCAGCATGGCGAGGTTGGCGATCCCCATCACCGTGGTGGAGCCCTGCGAATGCTCCGTCACGCCGAGCCCGTAGTAGATCGCGCCGTTGCCCCCCTTGGCATAGAGGCGCGCGGCGGCCCTCAGCTCCTCCGCCGGAACGCCGGTCAGCATCTCCGTCATCTCGGGCGCATGGCGCAGGTCCGAGACGAACTCGGCATATTCGAGGAACTCGTCCCAGTCGCAGCGCTCGCGGATGAAGGCCTCGTCCATCAGGCCCTCGGTGACGATCACGTGCGCCATCGCGGTGACGACGGCGACGTTCGTGCCGGGGCGGAGCGCCAGGTGATGCGCCGCCGCGACATGCGGCGACTTCACGAGGTCGATCCGCCGCGGGTCGATCACGATCAGCTTCGCACCTTCGCGAAGCCGCTTCTTCAGCCGCGAGGCGAAGACCGGGTGCCCGTCCGTCGGGTTCGCCCCGATCACCACAACGACATCGGCCTGCATGACGCTGTCGAAATCCTGCGTGCCGGCCGAGGTCCCGAAGGTCTGGCCCAGCCCGTAACCCGTGGGCGAATGGCAGACCCGCGCGCAGGTGTCGGTGTTGTTGTTGCCGAAGACCGCGCGGGTCAGCTTCTGGACGAGGTAGGTCTCCTCGTTGGTGCAGCGCGACGAGGTGATGACGCCCACCGACTTGCGCCCGTGCCGCTCCTGGATGGCGCGCAGGCGCCCCGCCGCGAAGGCGATCGCCTCCTCCCAACTCACCTCGCGCCAGGGGTCCTCGATCCGCTCGCGGATCATCGGGTTCAGGATGCGGTCGGCATGGGTCGCGTAGCCCCAGGCGAAGCGCCCCTTCACGCAGGAATGTCCCCGGTTCGCGCCGCCATGCTTCCACGGCACCATCCGCACCAGCTCGTCCCCGTTCAGCTCCGCCCTGAACGAGCAGCCGACCCCGCAATAGGCGCAGGTGGTGATGACCGAGCGCGTCGGCGTGCCGAGCGCGATCACCGACTTCTCCTGCAGCGTCGCCGTCGGGCAGGCCTGCACGCAGGCGCCGCAGCTCACGCAGTCCGAGGAGAGGAAGTCGTCCCCCGCGCCCCCCGCGCTGACGCGGCTCTCGAAACCCCTGCCCTCGATCGTCAGCGCGAAGGTGCCCTGCACCTCCTCGCAGGCCCGGACGCAGCGGTTGCAGACGATGCACTTGGCGGGATCGTAGGTGAAGTAGGGGTTCGAATCGTCCTTCGCGATCCACTCCGGGTTGGCCTCGCCCGAGGTGTTCCGCGCCGCGAAATGGTTGGCGAGGCTGCCGCCCTCGGGCGCCGCGTAGCGCACGTCGCGCAGCCCCACCGCCCCCGCCATGTCCTGCAGCTCGCAATCCCCGTTGGCGGCACAGGTCAGGCAGTCGAGCGGATGGTCCGAGATGTAGAGTTCCATCACGCCGCGGCGGATCTTCTTCACCTTCGGCGACTGCGTGCGCACCACCATCCCCGGCGCCACCGGCGTCGTGCAGGAGGCGGGCGTGCCCCGCCGCCCCTCGATCTCGACGACGCACAGGCGGCAGGACCCGAAGGCCTCGAGACTGTCCGTCGCACAGAGCTTCGGCACCGCGATCCCGGCCTCCACCGCGGCCCGCATGACCGAAGTGCCCTCGGGCACCGTCACCTCGAACCCGTCGATGCTGAGCGTCACCGGCGCGCCCGCCTTCGCGGGCGTCCCCATGTCGCGCGCGTCGTCCCGCGCGTCGCCGGGCGGATAGGCGGGAATGACGAAATCCTTCATGCGATCAACCCCTTGCCATCATCTTTCTGCAAATACGCGGGGGAGCGCGAGGGGGTGAAACCCCCTCGCCCCGGTCGCTGCCAAAGGCAGCGAAACTCGATTGCCAGTCGCTGCCGCAGGCAGCGAAAACGATCGGCCGGTCGCTGCCAAAGGCGGCGAAAACGATCACGCGGTCGCTGCCGCAGGCAGCGAAAACCCTGCCGCGCGCTCATTCCGCCGCCTCCCGCACGCCTGCGAACTCCTCCGGGAACTGTTCGAGCGCGCTCATCACCGGGTAGGGCGTGAAGCCGCCCAGCGCGCAGAGCGAGCCGTCCTTCATCGTCTCGCAGAGATCGACCAGCAGCGGCACCGCCGAGGCGTCGCCCGCCGCGATCCGGTCGATCGTCTCGACGCCCCGGACCGCCCCGATCCGGCAGGGCGTGCATTTCCCGCAGCTCTCGACCGCGCAGAACTCCATGGCGAAGCGCGCCATGGCGCGCATGTCGGCGGTGTCGTCCACGACGACGATCCCGGCATGCCCGATCAGCCCGCCCGCGCCGTCGAACTCCTCGTAGCCGAAGGGCGTGTCGAACCTCGCGGGCGCGAACCAGGCGCCGAGGGGGCCGCCCACCTGCACCGCCTTCACCGGGCGGCCGCTGGCCGTGCCGCCCGCGATCTCCTCGACCAGCCGGCCGAGCGGCATCCCGAAGGCCGTCTCGAAGAGCCCGCCGAAGCGCACGTTGCCCGCGATCTGGATCGGCATCGTCCCCTTCGACCGCCCGAGGCCGAAGCCCGCGTAATGCGCCGCGCCCTTTTCCAGGATCACCGGCACGGTGGCGAGCGAGATCACGTTGTTCACGACCGTGGGCCGCCCCAGGAAGCCTTCCAGCGCCGGCAGCGGCGGCTTGGCGCGCACCACGCCGCGCTTGCCCTCGAGCGAGTTGAGGAGCGATGTCTCCTCGCCGCAGACATAGGCGCCCGCGCCCACGCGCACCTCGATGTCGAAGTCGTGCGATGAATGAAGAACGCGCCCAAGGATATTGTTTTCCCTTGCGATCCGCACGGCCGCCTCCATCGTCTCGATGGCGTCGGGATATTCCGAGCGGATGTAGACGAAGCCCTTCTCGGCACCCACGGCGAGGCCCGCGATGACCATGCCCTCGATCAGGCAGAACGGGTCGCCCTCCATCAGCATCCGGTCGGCGAAGGTGCCGCTGTCGCCCTCGTCGGCGTTGCAGACGATGTACTTGCGGGGGCCGGGCGCGCGGCGCACCGTCTCCCACTTGATGCCGGTCGGAAAGCCCGCGCCGCCGCGTCCGCGAAGCCCGCTGTCGGTCACCTCGGCGACGATCCCGGCACCGTCCATGCCGAGCGCGCGGCGGAGCCCCGCGAGCCCGCCCTCCGCCTCGTACTGGCCGAGGTCGAGCGGGTCGATCCGCCCCACCCGCGCGAAGGTCAGCCGGTCCTGCCGCGCGAGGAAGGGGATCTCCTCCACCGGCCCCAGCCCCTGAAGCCTCCCGTCGAGGAGCGCCGGCACATCCGCCGCCGTCACCGGGCCGAAACCCATCCGCGCGCCGCCCTCCTCGATCTCCACCAGCGGTTCGAGCCAGAGCATCCCGCGCGAGCCGTTGCGGCGGATCTCCACTTCGAGGCCCCGCGCGTCCGCCTCGGCCCGGATCGCGGCGACCACGGCCTCGGCGCCCAGCGCCTTCGCGGCGGCGTCGCGGGGAACCCAGATCCTCATCGCGCGACCTCCGCCACCAGCGCCTCGGCCCGGACGCGGCCGCGCACCGCGCCGTCGATCATCGCGGCCGGTCCGATGGCGCAGAGACCGAGGCAGTAGACCGGCTCCACCGTGACGCGGCCGTCGGGCGTCGTGCCGCCCCAGGACAGCCCGAGAAGGTCCAGCACCCGCGCGGCCAGCACCGCGCCGCCCACGGCCTGGCAGGCCTCGGAGCGGCAGATCTTCACGACGTGCCGCCCGGCGGGCCGCTCGCGGAAGTCGTGGTAGAAGGAGATCACGCCATGAAGCTCGGCACGCGAGATGTTCAGCGCGTCGCAGATCGGCCCGTGTGCCTCGCCGGGGACGTGGCCGTACTCCGCCTGGAGCGCGTGGAGGATCGGCAGGAGCGGCCCCTCGAGCCCCTCGTGGCGCGCGATCAGGGCGCGGATCTCTCCGGCATCGGGGGCGGCGCGGGTCTGGCTGGCGGGCATGGGCGGGCTCCGGGCGTCGTTCGCGCGCAACCCTGAGGAAAGTTCAATGCGGTTTCAATATCGCAGTTCCGTCAATCGATAGATATTCCGAATGAAACACGCGCGACCTTTCACGCCGTGGATGCGACGGAATCCAGCCCGGATCCGAGCCTTTCGGCCTCGGCCAGCAGCGCGGCGAGGACCGGCGTGTGCGGCTCGCGGTAGGGCGCGACGAGGCCCACGGTGTGAGTCGCGGTCTGCCCCTCCATCGGTCGGGTGCAGAGATCGCCGCCCGCCGTCAGCACCTCGGCCATCTCGGAGGGCAGGATCGTCAGCCAGTCGCCCTGCCGGACATGGGCGGCGAGAACGAGGGTGGAGTTGCTCTCCACCTGCGCGTCGGGCGTGAGCCCCGCATCCATGAAGTTCTGGTTGATGATCCGCCGGTTCTGCATGTCCGGCGTCAGCAGGCACAGCCGCCGCCCCGCGAGGTCCACCCACCCGACCCGGTCGCGCGCGGCCAGGTCGCTGTCCGCCCGGCACACCAGCACATAGCGCTCGCGGTAGATCGGCACGGTGACGACGCGGCCCAGGGGCTCGTTGTCGAGGTAGGACAGGCCCGCATCCACGTCGAGGTTCTCGAGCATGCCCAGGATCTCGGCCGAGGTGCGCGACAGGATGGTGAAGCGGACGTTCGGATGCGCCTCGGCGAAGCGCGCGGACAGCGCCGCGGCCCAGGTCAGCGCGGTCGGGATCACGGCGAGGCGCACATGGCCCGAAAGCCCGTGGTGGGCGGCGCGCATCTCCTCCCGGAAGGTGCGGGCGTCGGAGACGAGCTGCCGCGCCCAGACGAGCGCCCTCTGCCCCTCCGGCGTCAGCCCGCCGTAGCGGTGCCCGCGGAAGATGAGCTGCACGCCCAGCATCTCCTCGAGCTGGCGGATGCCGGTCGAGAGCGTCGGCTGCGTGATGCCGAGGGTCTCGGCGGCGCGGCCGAAATGCTCTTCCTTCGCGACGGCGAGGAACATCTCGAGCTTGTGGATCATGGGGGCAATCTCGCGATGATCTTGCGCGATTTCAATAGAACTTGCCAATCAACCTGCCGTTTGACACGGGTCAAGGCGCCCCCGTCCCCGCCCCGGCACCCTGTCGCCACGGCGGGCGTCCTTGCGTCCGGGAGGAGTTCACATGACCAAGCATGGAAGCATTCGCATGACCGAGACCCTGATCTGGCTGCAGGACCTGCGGCGCGAGGACGTGCCGCGCGTGGGCGGCAAGAACGCATCGCTGGGCGAGATGATCGCGGCCCTCGGGGGCGAGGGCATCCAGGTGCCCGGCGGCTTCGCCACGACGGCCGACGCCTACCGCAGCTTCGTCGCCGCGAACGGGCTCGGCGCGGTCATCACCGAGCGGATGGCCGCCTTCGACGAGGGACGCGCGACCCTGCAGGAGGCGGGCGCCGCGATCCGCAAGGCCTTCGAGGCGGGGCATTGGCCCGAGGACCTCGCCGCCGACATCCGCGACGCCTATGCGCGGATGAGCCGCGAGGCGGGCGTCGCGGACATCTCCGTCGCCGTCCGCTCCTCGGCCACGGCGGAGGACCTGCCGGACGCGAGCTTCGCGGGCCAGCAGGAGACCTTCCTCAACGTGCAGGGCGCGAAGGAGCTGCTGTCGGCCTGCCGCCGCTGCTATGCCTCGCTCTTCACCGACCGGGCGATCACCTACCGCAACCTCAACGGCTTCGACCACACGGAGGTGGCGCTGTCGATCGGGGTGCAGCGGATGGTGCGCTCGGACAAGGCGTCCTCGGGCGTCATGTTCTCGATCGACACCGAGACGGGCTGCGACCGATTCGTGCTGATCACCGGGGCCTGGGGCCTCGGCGAGAACGTGGTGCAGGGCGCGGTCGATCCCGACGAGTGGCAGGTCTTCAAACCCTTCCTCGACCGGCCGGAGCTTTCGCCCATCGTCGCCAAGGACCTCGGCGCCAAGGAGATCAAGATGATCTACGGCGAGAAGCACGAGGGGCGGACGCAGTCGATGACGCGCAACGTGCCGACCTCGAAGGCCGAGCGCGGGCGCTTCACGCTGTCGGACGCCGAGGTGCTGTCGCTGGCCCGCATGGCGGCGACCATCGAGGCGCATTACGGGCTGCCGATGGATATGGAGTGGGCCAAGGACGGGCTGACGGGCGAGCTCTTCATCGTGCAGGCCCGGCCCGAGACGGTGCAGTCCCGCCGCGACACCCATGTCCTCCAATCCTACGGCGTGAAGCCCGCGGGCCCCGCGCTGCTCGACGGGCTGGCCGTGGGCTCGGCGGCGGCGGCCCGGCGGGCCTGCCTGTTCCAGACGGCGGCCGACATCGACAAGTTCGTGCCGGGCTCCGTCCTCGTGACCT
>NZ_JBQLZP010000311.1:0-5740 GCF_052168335.1 Roseicyclus sp.
TTCGGGTCTTTGTCCGTCCGGAGGACCTGGACAAGTGCCAGCACGCCATGGAGTCGTTAAAGCGGTCCATGCGGTGGGATGAAGAGGTGTACGGCCTGGAATACGACCTCGATACCTTCATGGTCGTGGCCGTTTCCGACTTCACCATGGGCGCGATGGAGAACAAGGGCCTCAATATCTTCAACTCGAAATACGTCCTCGCCTCGCCCGAGACCGCGACCGACCGCGACTACGACCTGATCGAGGGCATCGTCGCGCACGAGTACTTCCACAACTGGACCGGCAACCGCATCACCTGCCGCGACTGGTTCCAGCTCTGCCTGAAGGAGGGGCTGACCGTCTTCCGCGACCAGCAGTTCTCGGCCGACATGCGCTCGGCCCCGGTCAAGCGGATCGAGGACGTCCTGCAACTGCGCGCCCGCCAGTTCCGCGAGGACGCGGGGCCGCTGGCGCACAACGTGCGCCCCGACAGCTACATCGAGATCAACAACTTCTACACCGCCACCGTCTACGAGAAGGGCGCCGAGCTCATCCGGATGCTGCGCCTCCTCGTCGGGCCGGACGACTGGTGCGCGGCGCTCGACCTCTACTTCGCGCGCCACGACGGCCAGGCCTGCACGATCGAGGACTGGATCCAGGTCTTCGAGGACACGATCCTGCGCGATCTCAGCCAGTTCAAGCGCTGGTATACCCAGGCCGGCACGCCCAGGGTCTCCGCCCGCTGGGAGATCGAGGGGACCACGCTCCGCCTCACGCTGTCGCAGTCGGTGCCGCCGACGCCCGGCCAGCCCCTGAAGGAGCCCGCCGTCATCCCCGTCCTTCTCGCGCTCCACGACCCCGAGGGGGCCGAGCTCCTGCCCGAGACGCTGCATGTCCTCGACGGTCCCGAGGCGCGGCTCGACTACGACCTCGCGGCCCTCGCCGCGGCCGCGGGCCGCCCCGTTCCCGCCCGCGTCATCCCCTCGCTCCTGCGCGGCTTCTCCGCCCCCGTCATCCTCGACGCGCCCCTGCCGCGCGAGGACCGGCTGGTGCTGCTCGCCCATGACCGCGACCCCTTCAACCGCTGGGAGGCGGGCCGGAGCCTCATGCGCGAGGCGCTGATGGCGATGCTCGCGGGCGCGAACGCCCCCGATCCCGCGCTCTTCGAGGCGCTGGGCAAGCTGATCGAGGACGAGGGCCTCGACCCCGCCTTCCGCGCCCTCGCGCTCGCGCTGCCCTCCGAGGACGATCTCGCGCAGGCGGCCTGCGACGCGGGGCTCGTGCCCGACCCCTCCGCCATCCACTCCGCGCGCGAGGACTTCTCGCGCGCCATGGCCGAGGCGCTGCACGGGACGCTCGCCCGCCTGCACGACGCGATGGACCCGGGCCCCGCCTACAGCCCCGACGCCGGACAGGCCGCGCGGCGCGCGCTGCGCAACACCTGCCTCGCGCTGCTCGCGCGGGTCGAGGGGCCGGACCGCGCCCGCGCCCGCTACGACGCCGCCACCAACATGACCGACCAGATCGCCGCCTTCACGACGCTCCTCGAGCAGGGCGACGCGGAGATCGCCGGACGCTTCTTCGCGCAGTGGAAGGAGGACCGCCTCGTCATGGACAAGTGGTTCATGGCGCAGGTGGCCCATGCCCGGCCGGAGGAAGCCGTCGCCGTGGCCGAACGGCTGACCGGGCATCCGCTCTTCGACTGGAAGAACCCCAACCGCTTCCGCGCGGTGATGGCGGGCCTGACGGCGGGCAACCCCGCGGGCTTCCACGACCTCTCGGGCGCGGGCTACCGCTTCGTCGCGGACTGGATCATCCGCCTCGACGCGAAGAACCCGCAGACGGCGGCGCGCATGTCCACCGCCTTCGAGACCCGCAAGCGCTACGACGCCGACCGCGTGGCGCTGATGGACCAGGAGCTTGCCCGCATCGCCGGGACGGAAGGCATCAGCCGCGACCTCGCCGAGATGGTGGCGCGGATGCGGGCCTGAGCCGCGCACGGACCACCGGACCGGGGAGGGCAGCCCGGGCACAGCCATCGCCGGAGGCGACCGGGACCCCGCACGCGGCGCGCAGGGTCGGCGCCGACGGGGCGATGGCGCCGCACGCCACTCCTGAAAGGGCCGCTCCTGCACGGGCCGCTCCTGCATGGGCAACGCGCCCGCCCCGCGCCGCCCGGCTTCCGCCGGTCCCCTCGCGCATCCGGAGCTCCCGCCGCGTGGCGGGCGCCGGGTCAAGGATCGCAGACCGGCGGAGCCGGCGCCGCAGGCGTCCTTGACGCGGCGGCCGCCACGCACAGGCTCGGACGGGCCTGTTCGCGGGCAGACCTGCCCGCGAACGGCGTCCCGGCGACGGGCCCTCCGCCTCCGCACACGCGACGCCCGACGCGGCGCCCTGCCCGGCGCACGCGGCCCGCGCCGCCTGCCCCGAAGGCGCGAGGCTGCCGCCGGGCGGCGGAAAAGCCGGCTTTTCCGCCGGTCCCGCCGGCGGGACCGCCCCCTCGGGCCGGCCTCAGCGCAGGAGGAACGTGGCCCCGGCGACCAGCGCGATCAGGACCGGCTGGTGCAGGAGATAGACGAGAAGCGAGTGCTTCCCCGGCCAGGCGAGCCGCTCCCAGGCGGCGCTTCCCCGCCACCGCGCGAGCCGGTGCCAGAGCCCCCTCGCGCTCCCGATCCGCCCCGCGGCGAGCCCGAGGAGGAACGGCCCGAGCCAGGGCGCGAGCGGCACGTAGTCGACCGAGCGCACCGTCACCGTCTGCAGCCCCGTCCACCAGAACCACCAGGGATCGAACAGCTCCGCCCGCGCGAAGCCCGGCGCCGCGAAGGCCAGCGCGGCGAGCGCGATCAGCCCAAGCGCGGGCAGCCGCAGCACCAGCATTCCCACGAGGCTCGCCGCCGCGATGGAATGCAGGATGCCGAAGAAGATGAAGGCCCCCGGTACCGCCACATACGTCACGCCCGTGATCAGCGCCGCCGCCGCCGCGATCTTCGCGAAGCGCCGCCAGAATCCCGGCCAGCGCCGCCCCGCGCCATGCCCGAGCCAGAGGCTCACGCCCGCGAGGAACAGGAAGCTTCCCGCCGTGCAGACCGCCAGAAGCCGCCATCCCCCCGTCGTGGACGTGCCCGGCAGCACCCAGCCGAACAGCTCGAGATCGAAGACGAAGTGGAAGACCGCCATCGCCACGAGCGCGCCCGCGCGTGCGAGATCGAGCGCGAGGATGCGCCCCGGGCGGTCCGGTGCGGCGGCGGAAAGGCTGTCGCGGAGGTCGACGGGGCTCATGGGCGGGAACCTAACAGGCCTCCCGCGGCTTGCCCATGTTGCAGGGGCGTCATTCCGGCGTTACCTTTACATGGTTGCAGATCGCCATGGACATGCCCATGGACATGCAGAGCCGCATAGACCCGCTCATCGCCGAGCGGGCGCCCTGGCTGGCCCATACGCACCCGGCCAACGCCGTCGCGCGCAGGGTGCTCTACCGCCTTCTCGCCCAGCGCCGGACGCTTGCGCTCGCCGAGGCGCTGGCGCCGCGGCCGACCCACGAGGTGATGGATGTCGCCGCTCGCCACGTCGCGCGCCGCGTGACGGCGACGGGCCTGGGGAACATCCCGGCCTCGGGGCCCGCCCTCGTGGTGGCGAACCATCCTACCGGCATCGCCGACGGGCTGGTGCTCTGGCGGCTCCTCGCACGGCGGCGGCCGGACGCGTTCTTTTTCGCCAACGCCGACGTCCTGCGCGTCATGCCCCAGCTCGACAGCCTGATCGCCCCCGTCGAGTGGCGGCGCGACAGACGCACCCACGGCAAGACCCGCGAGACCCTCGCCTATGCGCGCCGCGCGCTCGAGGAAGAGGGTCGTCTCGGCGTCATCTTCCCCTCCGGGCGGCTGGCCAAGCGCCGGGGCCTGCGGTTGCACGAGCGGCCCTGGATGACCTCGGCGGCGACGCTGGCGCGCAAGCTCGGCCTGCCGGTCATCCCCGTGCACATGCGGGCGCGGAACTCGGTCCTCTTCTACGCCTTCGACGCGATCCACCCGACGCTGCGGGACATCACGCTCTTCCACGAGACGCTGAACAAGGCGCACATGCCCTACCGCGTCACCGTGGGCGAGGCGATCGACCCCGCCGCCCTGCCCGCGGACCCGGACGCGGCGACGGCCTTTCTCAGGCGCGCGACCCTGTCGCTGGGCGAGCCGCCGGAGGGTCCGGGCATGCCCCTCCTGCCGCGCGAGGTCCGCTTTCCGCCGCGCATCGCCTCGCGTCCCCGCCGCGCCTGAAAAGCAGCACCGAAGAGCCGGAGGCCCGCCCCCGCCGGGTCCAAGTTTGGCCCGAATCCGGGGGCCAGATCGGCGCCATGGACAAGACGTTTCACCATGAAGCCCGCCCCGGAAGCCTGCCGCTCAGCCTCTTCGCGCTGGCGGGCCTGATCCTCCTCGCCGTCCAGCTCTGGGAGATCATGCCCGGCTTCGTGATGCTGGTCTTCATCCCCGCGCTCCTCGTCTGCATCGCCCAGCTCGTCATGACGCCGGTGGACGTGCTCCGCATCTCGGACGCGTCCTGGCGGATCGAGGCGGGGGCGGAGGCGAAGGACCTGCCGGCCTCGGAGATCGCTTACCTCCGGCTCGAGGATCGCGGGCGCAAGTCGCGCGGCACGGTCGTGCTCATGGACGGCTCCGAGGTCGAGATGCCGCAGGGCGCGCTGCCCGATCCGCTCGTGCTGATCCGCGAGGCGACGCGGCGCGGCGTTCCGGTCCGCCACGCCTGATCCGCCTCAGGGCCGCGCGAGCGGCCTCTGCCCGGTCTCCGCGACGATGTCCGGGCGCGCCAGCGGCCGGAACGCTTCCTCCGGCGGCGGCTGGCAATAATCCTGCCGCCTCAGCCAGGTCCGCATCTCCTCGCGCTTGCGGGCGGAGTGGAACGGCCCCCAGTCGG
This sequence comes from Roseicyclus sp., assembly GCF_052168335.1. Lineage (GTDB taxonomy): Bacteria > Pseudomonadota > Alphaproteobacteria > Rhodobacterales > Rhodobacteraceae > Roseibacterium. The sequence continues at coordinate 4,906 of NZ_JBQLZP010000311.1, forward strand.
CGGCGACGCCGCGCATCCCCTCCGAGATCACCTGGTCGCGCGGCACCGTGATCCCCATGATCCGGAGCCCGCAGCTCAGGTTCGCGGGCCCGTCGAGCAGCGCCTCGCCCGTGGTCGCGCGGCAGCCGCGCCAGCGCGCCGTGCCCGGCGCGATCTGGACGAGGCCGAACCATTGCCCGCCCCCGCCGATCGCGGTGTGGTGATGCGTGCTCTCGTGCCAGGCGAGCGCCGAGATGAGCCCCGCCCAGAAGGCGCGCCGCTGGCCCGTGTCCGCCGCCGCGTAGCCCGGGCACCAGTCGCCGATGTCGCGGGGCACGGTGCGGGCGAGCGGCGCGCCGGGCCCGCGCAGCGCCGCCATCGCCGCGAGCGTCCACTCCATGTCCTCCGGGTGCCCGTCCCACAGGAGGTCCGGCGCCGCCCAGGGGTCGCGCGCGATGGGCCGGAGGCTCGCCTCGGGCGCCCCCCTGACCGGCCCGGCGCCCGCGGGACGCGGCAGCGGCAGGATCGCGGGACGCGGCGCGGACGCGGCTTCGGGCAGGCGGAGCGGCGGGTCGCCCGGCACCGGGAGGGGCCGCGCCGCCGTCTCGCTCGACGCAAGCTCCAGGGCCGCGCCAGTCGCTGGCGCGTCCTCGGCCCGGGCGGCCGGCAGATGGACCGACAGCGCCAGCAGGGCGGACACGGCCAGCCCCGCCGCGCGGCGTCGCGGCGTCATGCGCGGAAAACCCCCAGGTCTGTTGCGCCTCCACCGGGCTAGCGGGCTGAGCGCCCCCGCGCAAGCCTCGCCTGCGCGGGCGGCCCTCAGGCGGCGGCGCGCCGCCCCTCCTCCACGACCTCG
>NZ_JBQLZP010000311.1:5840-7465 GCF_052168335.1 Roseicyclus sp.
GCCGCCCCTCCTCCACGACCTCGACGATCTTCGCGACGAAGGCCTCGAGGTCGCCGGGATTGCGGCTCGTGACGATGCCGCCGTCGGCGACCACCTCGGCATCGACCCACGCAGCCCCGGCATTGGCCACATCGGTCTTCATCGAGTGGTAGGAGGTCATCCGCCGCCCCTCCGCCAGTCCCGCCTCGACGAGGAGCCAGGGCGCATGGCAGATCGCGGCGACCGGCTTCCTCGCTTTGGCGAAGGCCCGGATCACGTCGAGCGCGCGCGCGTCGGTGCGCAGGAGGTCGGGGTTGATCTGCCCGCCCGGCAGGACGAGCGCGTCGTAGCCCGCCACCTCGACCTGGTCGAGCGAGAGGTCGGCCTCGGCCTCCGCGCCCCAGTCGTCCGTGTCCCAGCCCCGGATGGCGGCCCCGTCGGGCGTGGCGACCACGACCCTCGCGCCCCTCTCGCGGAGCGTGTCGCGGGGCACCTCGAGCTCGGACTGCTCGAAGCCGTGTGTGGCGAGGATCAGGATGCGGGCGTCGGCGATCTTCGGCATGGTGCGGCCTCCTTCATGACGGGCGTTCCGGCGCCAACGCGACCCGTCCCGAGCGGTTCCGCCCCCTTGCCGGGCGCGCGGCGCTGACCTAAACGCGGGGACGAGACCGGACGGAGGCACGACGATGCTCGACCTGACCTACGCGACCCCGAAGCCCAAGATCGTGTCGGGCGCCAAGCGCGACTGGGAACTGGTGATCGGGATGGAGGTCCACGCCCAGGTCGCCTCGAAGGCCAAGCTCTTCTCCGGCGCCTCCACCGCCTTCGGCTCCGAGCCCAACGCGAACGTCGCCTTCGTCGATGCGGGAATGCCGGGGATGCTGCCCGTCCTCAACGAGTTCTGCGTGGCGCAGGCGGTGCGCACGGGCCTCGGGCTCAAGGCTCAGATCCACCTGACCTCGGCCTTCGACCGCAAGAACTATTTCTATCCCGACCTGCCGCAGGGCTACCAGATCAGCCAGCTCTACCACCCGATCGTCGGCGAGGGCGAGGTGCTGGTCGAGATGGGCCCGAACGAGGCGGGCGAGCCCACCGCGCGCCGGGTGCGGATCGAGCGCATCCACCTCGAGCAGGACGCCGGGAAGAGCATCCACGACATGGACCCCGCCATGTCCTTCGTCGACCTCAACCGAACCGGCGTCGCGCTGATGGAGATCGTCTCGCGCCCCGACATCCGCGGGCCCGAGGAGGCCGCGGCCTATGTCGCGAAGCTCAGGCTCATCATGCTCTATCTCGGCACCTGCGACGGCAACATGCAGAACGGCAACCTGCGCGCCGACGTGAACGTGTCCGTGTGCGAACCCGGCGCCTACGAGCGCTACCGCGAGACCGGCGACTTCTCGCATCTCGGCACCCGCTGCGAGATCAAGAACATGAACTCGCTGCGCTTCATCCAGGCCGCCATCGAGTACGAGGCGCGCCGCCAGATCGCGATCCTCGAGGCCGGCGGCTCGATCGTGCAGGAGACCCGCCTCTACGATCCCGACAAGGGGGAAACGCGGTCCATGCGCTCCAAGGAGGAGGCGCACGACTACCGCTACTTCCCCGATCCCGACCTCCTGCCGCTCGATCTCGAGCGGCAGGAG
>NZ_JBQLZP010000312.1:0-6381 GCF_052168335.1 Roseicyclus sp.
CCCGCAACGAGGCCCTGGGAGAACAGATCCAGGAGGATTTCGAGACCGACTTCGACAGGTTCGGAAACCTCGGGCGCGAGGTCGGCTTCGACGGCTCGCTCTCGCTCCGCGGCACCGCGTCGAGCGGCAACAGCGACAGTGCCGACCTCGGCATCGGCGCCAACCTCGGCTTCTACGACGGGGTCAACGGCTACAGCCTCCAGCTGAACTACGCCTACAGCGAGACCGAGGGGACGACGGACGAGGAAAGCCTGTTCTACGACCTCGAATACACGCGCGATTTCACGGCGCGCGCCTATGGCTTCGCCAAGCTCCAGGGAACGGTGGACGCGTTCTCGGCCTACGAGACGGACACCTTCGTCGGCATCGGCGCCGGCTACCTGGTCTACGATCAGCCCGACATCCGGTGGTCGGTCCAGGGCGGCCCCGGCTACAGGGTCGCGAGCCTCGACGACGCGCTCGACCGGGACTTCGAGGAAGCCGCCGTCAGCCTGTCGTCGAACTTCTCCTACATGATCAACGACACGACCTTCCTGACCAACGACACCGACATCATCGGGTCGGAGTCCGATACCGTGGTCCTGAACGAGCTCGGCCTGACCGTCGCCATGGACAGGCAGCTCGCACTCAGGACGAGCATCGCGACGGAGTATCACACCGATCCGCAGCCGGGCTTCGACGACACGGACCACGTCTTCGGCGTGTCGCTGATCTACAGCTTCGACTGACGGCGGTGAGGCCGACGGACGACCGGAGGGCCCGCATAGGGTCTTCCGGTTCGACCCGCTGCGGAGGTGCGACGCCACCCGGCACGACACGCCCTGCGACCCGCGTTGCGCCCGGGGCAGGCAGGGGGCGGACGAGCCCGGGCGTCCAGCTCCCGGGCTCGACCCCGTGCCGGACCGGTTCCGGCGCCCCTTGATGGCCGGGCGGCGGCGTGCCGCCCGGCGCCGTTCCGTTCAGTTCGTCTCGGGCGACCCGGCCCCGTCGCCGGGCACCCGCGCCTCGAGCGCATCGATCGAGACGACGTGGACGCCCCTCTCCGCGTCGAAGGACACGCTCCAGGCATTCGGCAGCGCGACCGCCTCGGCGACGCGCGCGGGCTGGCCGACGCTGCCGCCGAACCCGCGGCGGGACGCCAGGAGGTCGCGCGTCACCATCGGCTCGACGAAGATCATCTCGCCGTCCCAGGCGCCGTAGATCATCACCGCCTCGAAGGGCTGGCCCGCGAAGACGGGATCGGTCGCGTCGACCCAGTGCTCGCCCATGGCGGGGATCGGGTCGAGCTCCGGCGGCGGCACGAAGTTCGGCGGCATCAGCTCGGCCGAGGGGCGGTTGCCGGCCTTCTCCATGAAGCGCGGATCGGCGGGATCGATGGCGAGCCGCTCGGCCTCGGAGAAGAGGTAGAAGTGCACGTCGAAATGGGGGACGCCGAAGAGGTCGCCGGGCGCGTGCCCGTGCGGCATCCAGTCGAGCGAGACGTGGTCGTAGCCGGCGTCGAGGGCGGCCTCGGGCAGCGGCACGGTCACGAAGACCATGTCGTGGCCGAGCGAGGCGACGGCCGCCTCGGTCATCTCGATGCCGATGCGGGTGGCGGCGCCATCGGCACCGGTCTCGGCGTAGGCGCGGACGCTGCCGTCGCCGAGGGGCAGGGACGGCCCGAACTCGATGCCTTGCGCGTGCAGGGCGAGGGGCGACAGCGCGAGGCCGGCCAGAAACGCGGCGCGGAAGGTGGTCTTGGGGATCATCACAGGGTCTCCTCTTGTGGGATGAAGGGGGCCCCGCGCCGGGCGTCGGCGCGGGCGGTCGGTTCACTCGGCCGCGAGGGCCGGGGAGGGGATGCGGCGCAGGAAGACGCCGCGCGGATCGAGGACGGAGCGGAGCGCGTCGAGACGCGCGCGCATCTCCGGCGCCAGCGTCGGCAGCGCGCGGTCGGGCCGGTCGAGATCGGCCTCGCCCACATAGGCGCCGGTGCAGAGGGGCGCGACGCCGTCGATCGCGGTGCGGAGCCAGGCGATGTTCCGGGCGTCGTCCCGCTCGCCTTCCCAGATCGCGTAGAGCGCGCCGAAGATGCGCCCGTGGCAGGAGAAGGCCGCATCCCGGGGCGTCTCGACGGCGTTCGGGCGCAGGACCACGAGCGCCATGCTCTCGCCCGAGGGCGCGCGCGCCATGTCCTGCGTGATCCGCCCGAGCACCTCGCCGAAGCGCGCCTCCGACCAGAGCGTGTCGACCGCGTAGCGCCGGCCCCTCGGCATCGAGGGCTCCGTCGCCTCGTAGAGCGCGGAGATCGGCGTCGGCATCGGGCCGACGACCTGGAGCGCCTCGGGCGCATCGTGGCCGAGCGCGGTGTGGATGGCGCAGGCCTCGGCATCCGTCCGGGCGAAGACCGTGGCGATGGCGGCGATCACCGGGCCGTTCGGCGCTGGCGTGACCTTGCAGGTGAACTCGACGCAGGGGGGCGCGTCGGCCATGACGCTCTCGGCCCAGGCCGCGACATCGGCCACGCGGGCCGCCGGGTAGACCCGGACGCAGGTGCTCGTGGCCTTCGCGGCCTCCCGGAGCTCCAGGTGGTAGGCGGTCACGACGCCGAGGAAATCCGGCCCCGCGCCGCGCGCCGCCCAGAAGATGTCGGCGTTTTCCCGTGCGCTCGCCGTGACGAGGCGCCCGTCCGCGAGGACGACCTCCACCGCCGCCACCGAGAAGCAGGCGAAGCCCCATTCGGCCGAGTTCCAGCCGACGCCACCGCCGAGCAGGTAGCCCGACATCGGCACGCTGCCGCAATGGCCGAGCGGGAAGGCGAGGCCGTGCCGCTCGAGGGCGGCGGCCATGCGGGCGTTGGTCACGGCGGGCTCCACGCGCGCGGTCCGCGCCGCGAGGTCGAGCGTCAGCCCGTCGAGCGCGCCGAGGTCGATGACCATGTCGGCCTGCGTCGCGATGCCGGTGAACTGGTGGCCGCCGCCCCGCGGCGAGACCGTCAGGCCGTTGGCGGCGGCGAAGCGCACGGCCTCCGCCACGTCTCCGGCGCAGGCGGCGCGGACGATGAGCTTCGCGCGGCGCGCGGGCTTGCGGCCGTTCCAGATGAGTGCGTCGGCCTCGGCGCCATGGCGCGGCGCGAGGGCGGTGATGACGGCGCCGCCGATGCGGGCGATCAGCATGTCGGTGTTCATGTCGTCTCTCTTCCGGGCACGGCATCGGGCGCCGGGCCCTCTCGGGTCGGTTTCGTGGCGGCGCATCCCGCGCCGCCGGGTTCTGTTCTGTCGGGGTGAGCGGTGCCGCCGTCCTGGCGGGTCCGCTTCCTGAGGCGCTCTATAGGCGCGCGCCCGGCGGGAGGCTTGCTAAGTCTCGCGTCACCGAAGCCTAAATGGATGCTAAGGGAATGCTCACGCGGCGGTTGCGCTCAGGCGACCTCGGCTCCGCTGTCATCGCCCGCGTTCTCGAGAACGATCCGACACCGGCTGACGAGGCGGAAGAGGCCGCGCCCGGTCTTCTCGATCCGCAGGCACGCGCCCCGTTCCTCGAGCCTCCGGCGCAGCAGCACGAGGCGCGCGTCGAGGTTCTCGGCATGGTCGGGGAGCTTGAGCGACCGGTCGAGGCGCAGCTCGCGCGTGGTGAAGTCGGTGCGCCCCGTCGCCGCGTGCTCGCGCAGGAGCCGCCAGAGGATCGCGCCCGCGACGCCCTTGATGAGATAGTCGTGGTCGATGAACACGCTGTCGTCGCGCGGGTAGTGGCGGATCGTGACGCCGCCGGCCGCGGCGACGGCGGGAGGGTGCGCGGGCGGCGCCTCCGCCGCCTCCTCCCCGCGCAGCAGCGCCATCATGGCGCCGAGCTGCGTCGCGAGCAGCACCAGCGCGTCCTCGCACGCGTGGTCGAAGCGCATGACCTCGTCCGATTCCGCGAAGAGGACCCCGAGGACGGTTCCCTCGGCCATGACCGGCACGGCGATCTGGCTGTGCGGCGTGCCGAGCCCCGGAAAGGGAACGCCGTGCGGCTCCTCGGCGAGAAGCCCGGCGCTCAGCGCGGCAGCGCCCAGCGCGGCTCCGTAGCGATAGTCCGAGGTCATGTGGCCGATGCAGATGGGCACGCCTTCGCGGGCCGCCACGCCGATGACGCCCTCGCCGGGCAGGATCTCGGCGCCGATGCCCGACACGGCGTAGCCCCGCGAGCCCAGCGCGAAGAGCCGCCCGTCGCCTTCGGCCATGAGCAGGATCGCGTTCGAGACGCCGAGGTGCTTGACCATGCCGTCGAGAACGGCGTCGGCAAGGTCGTCGAAGTCCCGGCAGCGCGCGAGGTCGTCGACGCAGGACCGCACGGCGGACAGCAGCGATACGCCCCGGCAGTCGGGCGGCGCCGAGGGGGCCTCGACCTGCTCCATCGCCACCACGCGGAAGACATCCGCGCCGAGCAGGCGGAACACCTTCTCGAGGCCGTGATGCGACGCGATGCCGGCGAGCTTGGCCTTCATCGTCTCGAAGAGCGGCCCCGCGTTCCGCGTCTCCACGTAGTCGAGGTCGAGCCGGTAGATCGCGAGGGTGGCCGGATCGAAGAGCTGCACGCAGGCCTGCCGCGTCGCGAGAAGGTTCCGCCGCGTCTTGTTGAAGAACTGGTAGGACAGGGCGACGTGTTCCTCGTCGACCCAGTGCACCTGGCTGATCATCGAGGCGTTGGGCAGGCCCTCCGCGTCGCAGGTGCAGAGGGTGGAGGCGCAGAAGCCGTGCATCGTCCCCCGGAGCGCGCGCAGGTCGATGCCGTTCATCGCGGCAGCTCCGCCCCGGCGCCGGGGCCGGGCGTCTGCGTGAAGACGCGGTCCGGCACGAACTCGAGCGAGACGAGATCGGTGGCGCCGCAATAGGCGTAGGCCTCGGCCTGCCGGCGCGCGTAGCCCAGTTCCACGAGATCGTCGGCGAGCAGCGCGGACTGGCGCGCCGCCTCGCTGGTGTCGTCCGAGGCAATCTCCCCGATCGCCGCGCGCGCGGCCTTGAGCTGGATCGAGCGGTGGTCCCGTGCGCGGGAGAAGGTGGCCGCGACGGCGCTTCCCCCGGCCACGGCGGCGATGAAACCGGCGTTGGTCGCCCTCGAGACGAGAACGCGCACCGTTCTCCTGTCGCGGACGCGGCACGCGACGCCCCCGCCGATGATCGGCCGACCGTCCGCGCGGCGCGCGCCGAGCGTGATGCCGACCCCGCATTGCAGGAAGGCGACGATATGGGCGGGCAGCACGTCCGATCCCGGCGCGGCGTCGCGCCAGGCGATCTGGTCATCCGTGGGTGTCGCGTAGGCGGAGGTCGCCATCTTCGTTGCCCGGGGAAAACCGGCAAAAAGGCCGTCCGCACCGTCACGATACCCTCAAGGACTACCATGAAGGACCGGGCACGGCGCAAGCCGGATTCTGTGGTGCCGGCCATGCCGATCCGTGGCGCGCGGCGGGCGGACCCGTCGAGAGAGCCCGGGCAGCCTCTCGTCGCCCCGTCGAGACGTTGCGTGCCGCCGCTCCGCCCCCGGGCCGCTCCGCGCCGACCGAACCCGCAAGAAACGAAGCAGGCAAAGGCGGTCCACCCCTGTGAGACCGCGCGCAACGCTCTATCTCCCGGCACGAAGGAGCGTGCGATCATGACCCTGTTTCGAGCGGTATACACCTCCCGCCCCTTCGGCTTCGACACCGCCATCCTGAACGGAATCCTCCTCGACGCGCGGCGCGCCAACACGCGCGACGGGATAACCGGGGCACTGATCTGTCGGGGCGACATCTACCTCCAGTGGCTCGAAGGGCCGGAGGAGAAGGTGCGCGCCGCCTTCGCGCGCATCCGGCGGGACGATCGCCACGTCGAGGTGAGGCTTCACGTCGCGGAACCGCTCGACGCGCGTGTCTTCGGGGACTGGGCGATGCTGCACGATCCCGCCGCGACATGGATCTGGACGCAGCGTGAGGTCGCGGACGGCGCGGCCGAGCGGACGACCCCCGAGGAGGTGACGGGCTTCTTCCTGCGCCTGCGCGACAGGGGCCAGGCCTCCGGTCCGGTGTGACGCGCCGTCCCGGAGCGAGCGCCGGAGCCGGAATGCAAGCCGGATGGGGCAGGGCGGCGGGAACCTCGGTCCTGCACCTCGTCGGCGGCGGTGTCTTTAGCCTGCCTAAAAAATCGCCTTGACGGAATCGAGCTTCCGGGCGCAGCGTTTTAGCCATGCTAAAACCCGCGCCCTCCGAACCGGTACGCCAGCAACTCGGGTCCGCACTCCGGGCCCGGCGCCAGGAACTGGGCCTGACGATGCAGGCGGTGGCCGACGCGGCCGGGCTGTCGGTCGGGTTCATCAGCCAGGTGGAGCGCGACCTGCCGGCGCCCTCGCTGTCGTCGCTGGCGAGCCTCGCCGAGGTCCTCCAGACCCCGA
>NZ_JBQLZP010000313.1:0-4267 GCF_052168335.1 Roseicyclus sp.
CGTGGGTGCGCGCAAGCTCCCCGTTCAGCGCCGCGACCGGACATCCCGCGCCCGCCCCGCCGAGCCGCTCGACCGCCTGCCGGATCGCCGCGTCGATGTCGGCCGCGGGCGACGCGACGTGGCCGGCCGCCGGCACGGCGACCACCTCGAAGTGGTGACAGGCCATCCGGAAGCTTTCGGAGGTCTTCTCCTCGCCGATGCCGATGACCGTCCGGCCGAGCTTGCGCAGCATCGCGGCGAGCGGCGTGAAATCCCGGTCGGAACTGGCCAGAACCAGCGTCCGTCCGCCATCGCCCAGCGCGAATTCCATCGCGTCCACGGCCATCTTCACGTCGGCCGCGTTCTTGACCTGCTCGCCGCCCGCGACGCCCGTGTGGACGGGCTCGAAGCCGGGAACCGCCATCCAGGCCGGCAGCGCCGGCAGGTGGCCATAGACACGGCGTACGCGAAGTCCGGCCGCGCCCCCCGCGATGCGCAGGATCTCCGGTGCGGTCCAAGCGGGAAGGTTCTCACCGTCCACGAAGAGACCGACCGGCCCGTCGATTCCCGCGAGCTCGAAAACGTCCAGTTTCATGGCGCGCACGCTCTTCGGCGAATCCGGCCAAATTTGGGCAATGCCGCCTTTTGAACATGAATGGATTTCATGAGAAACATGCAGAATTCTACCTTGCCCTCATGACCGCGAGCCGTCAGATGGTCGCGCGCGCACCCCTCGCCCGGAGACCCAGATGACCGACCGCCTTTCCGCCCTGCTCGCCGAGCGCGAGTGGCTTCTCGCCGACGGCGCCACGGGCACGACGCTGTTCAACATGGGCCTCCAGTCGGGCGACGCGCCGGAACTCTGGAACGTCGAGCATCCCGACCGGATCGCCACGCTCTACCGCGGCGCGGTCGAGGCGGGATCGGACCTGTTCCTGACGAACTCCTTCGGCGGCACGGCCGCGCGGCTCAAGCTCCACGACGCGCAGGACCGGGTGTTCGAGCTGAACCGCCTCGCCGCCGAGATCGGGCGCGAGGTGGCCGATGCCGCGGGGCGCACCGTGATCGTGGCGGGCTCGATGGGCCCGACGGGCGAGATCATGGCGCCGATGGGGCCGCTGACCCATGAACGCGCGGTGGAGATGTTCCACGAACAGGCCGAGGGCCTGAAGGCGGGCGGCGTCGACGTGCTCTGGGTCGAGACGATCTCGGCGCCCGAGGAGTACCGCGCCGCAGCCGAGGCCGCGCGCCTCGCGGGCATGCCCTGGTGTGGCACGATGAGCTTCGACACCGCGGGACGCACGATGATGGGCTTCACCTCGGCCGATCTCGCGAACCTCGTCGAGACGCTCGATCCCCCGCCGATCGCCTTCGGGGCGAATTGCGGCGTCGGCGCCTCGGACCTCCTGCGCACGGTGCTGGGTTTCCGCGCCGCCGGGACCGAGCGGCCGGTGATCGCCAAGGGCAACGCGGGCATCCCGAAATACCACGAGGGCCATATCCACTACGACGGCACGCCCGAGCTGATGGCGCGCTACGCGGTCATGGCGCGGGACGCGGGCGCCACGATCATCGGCGGCTGCTGCGGCACCCAGCCCGAGCACCTGCGCGCCATGCGCGCCGCGCTCGAGACGACGCCGCGGGGCGACGCGCCCACGCTCGAGCAGATCACGGGCGAACTCGGCGGCTTCTCCTCGGGCTCGGACGGCACCGACGGCGCGGCCCCCGCACGCGATCGCCGCGGACGCCGCCGCGCGCGGGCGTGAGGGCGAACACCGCACGTCATGCGCCGGGTCGTCCCCGGCCCGCGCGTCGCTGGCCTCGCCGCGGGGCGTTGCGTCTCTCTTCCCTGCGCCCATGGCAGCGGCACGTCCCGAATCCCCCGGCGGCGTGGGACGATGGGCGTCCTCTTTCCGGCCCTGCCGGTGGCGGCGTTGCGGCCGGTCTACGGCATTGCCGCATGGAGCTGGCGGCGTCGAGCCTCCGCTCAGAACAGGCTCAGCTGGTCGCCGGCGCGGGGCGGCGGGCGGAAGAGGTCGGTGCGCAGGGGCGGCAGCGTCACGTCGAGGCCGAGCGCGCGGGTCGCGCGGGCGAAGCGGGCCCGGATCAGGTCGGCCCAAGCGCCCTGCCCCTTCATCCGGCGGCCCCATTCGGGATCGTAGTCGCGCCCGCCATGCATGTCGCGCACCTTGGACATGACGCGGCCCACGCGCTCGGGGTAATGCGCCGCGAGCCAGTCCTGCCAGAGGGCGGAGACCTCGCGCGGCAGGCGGAGGGGAATGGTGCTGGCCGCCACCGCGCCCGCGTCGCGCGCGGCCCTCAGGATCGCCTCGAGCTCGTGGTCGGTCAGCCCCGGCACGAGGGGCGAGACCATGACCCGCACCGGGCAGCCCGCCCGCGCCAGCGTCTCGATCATCCTCAGCCGCCGCGCGGGCGAGGGGCAGCGCGGCTCCATCCGCCGGGAAATGCCGGGGTCGAGCGTGGTGACGGAGATGCCCGCGCGCGCCAGCCCCGCCTGCCCCATCTCGCCCAGGATGTCCGCGTCGCGCTCGACCAGCGTGCCCTTGGTCACGACCGCGACGGGATGGCGGAAGGCCTGCAACACCTCCAGCAGCCCGCGCATGATGCGCCGCTCCCCCTCGATCGGCTGGTAGGGGTCGGTGTTCGTGCCGATGGCGATGACCGCCGGAACATAGGACCGGCGCCGGAGTTCCGCCTCGAGGACGCGCGGGGCCTCGGGCCGGGCTGTCAGGCGCGTCTCGAAGTCGAGGCCGGGCGACAGCCCGAGATAGGCGTGGCTCGGCCGCGCGAAGCAGTAGATGCAGCCATGTTCGCAACCGCGATAGGGATTGATCGACCGGTCGAAGCCGACATCGGGCGAGGTGTTGCGGGTGATCGCGGTCCGCGGCCGTTCCTCGCGCACCTCGGTGCGCAGCGGCGGCGCCTCCTCGGGGATGTCCCAGCCGTCGGGCTCGACGCTGCGCGCGTGCCGCTCGAACCGGCCCGCGTCGTTCGTCCGCGCGGCGCGGCCGCGCGGCTGCGGGGACATGCCCGGAACGGGATCTGCGGAGCGTGGGCCCATGCCCGCCAGACTAGAACGAATGCGGAACATCCGCAAGCGAGGTCGCGCGCCGCTGGCACCATGTCGCAAAACGCCATGTGCGCGCGCGCAATGGGATTAGGTAGACGCGGAAGGGCCTTTCCGGCCCGCCGCTCGTGACGGGAGACAGCCATGTCGCAGGACGACGAAATCATCCTCTCCGAACTCGACGACGACGATCTCGTCGCGCAGATGTTCGACGACCTCTACGACGGGCTGAAGGAGGAGATCGAGGAAGCCGTGACGATCCTCCTCGAGCGCGGCTGGACACCCTACGACATCCTCACCAAGGCGCTCGTCGGCGGCATGACCATCGTGGGCAACGACTTCCGCGACGGCATCCTCTTCGTGCCCGAGGTGCTGATGGCCGCCAACGCCATGAAGGGCGGAATGGCGATCCTGAAGCCTCTCCTGGTCGAGACCGGTGCGCCCCGCATCGGCAAGATGGTGATCGGCACCGTGAAGGGCGACATCCACGACATCGGCAAGAACCTCGTCGCCATGATGATGGAGGGCGCGGGCTTCGAGGTGGTGGACCTCGGCATCAACAACGCGGTCGAGAAGTACCTCGCCGCGCTGGAGAGCGAGCAGCCGGACATCCTCGGCATGTCCGCGCTCCTGACCACGACGATGCCCTACATGAAGGTCGTGATCGACACGATGAAGGAACAGGGCATCCGCGACGACTACATCGTGCTGGTGGGCGGCGCGCCCCTGAACGAGGAGTTCGGCCGCGCCATCGGGGCGGACGCCTATTGCCGCGACGCCGCCGTGGCCGTCGAGACCGCCAAGGACTTCGTCCTGCGCAAGCACAACCAGATGGCCGCCCGCGCCTGATCGGGATCGCCCGGCGCCGGAGCGTCGGGCGGGCCTGCCGCAGACAGCGCGAGGCCCGCGATGCCGAAACTCGACGTCTCCGCCGTCCCGGCGCGCAAGGGCACGGGATACCCGGCCGAGTTCCGTGACGTCAGCGCGGACCGGCTGCGGCAACGCCTCGGCGAGGCGGGCGGACTGACGGCGTTCGGGGTCAACCTGACGCGGCTGCCGCCCGGCAACTGGTCGAGCCAGCGCCACCGGCATTCCCACGAGGACGAGTTCGTCTTCGTCCTCGAAGGCGAGGTCGTGCTGATCGAGGATGCCGGGGAGACGTTGCTGCGCGCCGGCGACTGCGCGGCGTTTCCCGCGGGC
>NZ_JBQLZP010000314.1:0-1056 GCF_052168335.1 Roseicyclus sp.
CTCAACTGATGCTCACAGTAAGCGGCGATCATATTAATGCGTTTACTTCGCCGCCTGCGAGGAAGTTCGCGGATTGTCCGGAAAGGGCGGTGAGGTTCGGCTCCGCGAGGGTGCGGACCATGCCGTTCGATTCGAGCGCCTCGATCAGCAGGCCGATCTGGAGCGAACCCGCTCCGAAGGCGATCGAGAGCGCACCGGTGCGGCCGTCCACCGCCCCGGGCGGTGTTCCGAGGCCAGGCGCGGCAGGTGCGCCGACGCCTTCGAGCGCGTTCGTGCCGAGGACCGCCTGCGAGCCGCCGATGCCGAGCGAGGTCGACAGTTCCTGCCGGACCGTGCGCTGCATCTCGGCGAAGCGGACCTGGAGCATCACCTGCTGCGTGCCGCCCACCATCATGAGGTTCGACACGAGGCCCGGGGCGTAGCGCTCGGCGAGCTGCATGGCGCGGTCGACGCTCTGGCCCGAGCTGACCGTGCCCGAGAGCACGATGCCGTCGTTGGCCGTGCGCACCTCGACAGGCTCGCCGGGAAGGATCTCGCGCAGCCGCTCGCGCAGCTCGGCCACGTCGGGCGTGACCTGGATCTCCACGTTGGCGATCAGGTTGCCCTCGGCCGACAGGAGCGTCATCGACGTGCGGCCCGGCGCACGGCCGAGAATGTAGATCGACCGTTCCGACAGCGTCGCGATGTCCGCGATGGCCGGGTTGGCGACGGAAAGTTCCGCGAAGAGCATGTCGCTCTCGACCACCACGGCCCGGTTCATCGGCACCCTCAGCGTCGCCGATGTGGCCCCTTCCAGCACCCGCAGGGTCTGAGCCGTGCCGGGTGCTGCCTGCGAAAACACCGCTCCTAGGCCGACGGCCACGGCGGCGAGGAATCTCGTCAAGCGCATGTTGATCCTGCCTCTATGCCTCATTTGGGCGTTGTCCGGAATGGCCGCCCATTTTGTCCACTGTGACCGACTTCGGCTTTTCACGCAAGAATCCGATGGTTGCGTTCCGTCCTTTATGTGACGAATCGACCACGCTTATGGTTATCCACAGCTGTGGAAGCCTCGGA